>DASXQQ010000149.1:0-7305 GCA_036507085.1 Piscinibacter sp.
GTCGGCGCGGCCGGCTTGTCGAACACGAAGCGCGCCTGCTTGGCGAGCTTGTCCGACTGCACGTAGAGGTCGGCCTTGATCGGCTCGTGCCGCGCCTTGCCGATCCACAGCTCGATGCGCTGGTAGCTCACGCCCTTGCGCGCCGCGGTGAGGCTCAGGTGCAGGCAGGGCTGGGCACCCGTGTCGCCGCTGCAGCGCTCTTCGCCGCCGAGCGTGCCGGTGTAGTCCTCGGACCAGCTCATCGTCGCGATGTCGCCGGTGGACGCGTCCCCGAGCAGCTTCTGCGACGGCGCGATGCGCAAGGGGCGCTGGCTGCCGGGCATCAGCAGCCAGAAGTCGTCGCCCAGCATCAGCACCTTCTGGCCCTGCTCGGCGGGCGAGCGCATCAGCACCAGCGAGCGGTGCTCGGCCTGCACGAACACCGTGTAGCGGCGCTCCTTGTCGGGCGAGCCGTCGCGGTTGAGGACGGTGACCTGCGTTTCGACCTGCAGGTTGTCCTGGCCGGCGCGGTAGCTGTCGGCGGCTTTCAGCAAGGCGGCGACGTCGTCGGCGGCATGCGCGGCCGTCGCGCCCAGCAGTCCGGCGGCGAAGATCAGCGAAGCGAGAGTCTTCATGGCTCGGTTCCTTCAGACATGCGCCAGCGCGTCGACGATCGGCCGGGTGACGGTGCGCCGCGCGACGAAGGCCGAGGCCAGCATCGACAGCACGATCATCGTCGCCAGCGTGGCCGCATAGAGCGCCGGGTCCATCACGATGTTCAGCGGGTAGCCGTTGCTGCGTCCGGGCGGGGGCGGCATCTCGACCGGGAACACGAGCAAGGCCACCGAGACGGCAAGCGCGACCAGCGCACCGAGCAGCGCGCCCGCGCCGCCGAGCACCATGCCCTCGAGCGCGAACGACTGCGTCAGCTGCGCCGGCAGCGTGCCCAGCGCGCGCAAGGTGCCGACCTCGCGGGTGCGCTCGATGATTGCCATCGCCATCGCGTTGGTGACGACGAAGACGACGATCACGCCGATGATCAGCCCGAGCGCGCCGAAGATGCGGTTGTAGAGCTCCTTCACGCTCTTGTAGAAGGTGGCCTGGTCGAGCCAGGTCTGCACCGCGAGCTTCGGCAGCGCGGCGGCCACCCGCGCGTGCGCCGGCGTCGTCGCATCCATGCTGCGCAGGAACACGCCGAGGCTGGACACGCGCTGCGTGACGAGCAGCTGCTGCGCGGTGGCGACATCGGTGTAGACGAGGCGCTTGTCGATGTCGGGGATGCCGGTGGAGAACACGCCCTGCACGGTGACGTCGAGCGCATTCAGCGCGCCTTCGGTCGTGCTCGCGAGCAGCGTGAGCGAGGTGCCCGGCGTCGCCTTCAGGCTGCGCGCGAGGCCTTCGCCCAGCATCACCTTGCCGTGCTCGCTGCTTTGCAGGACCTCGCCGGCCGTGACCTTGAGGAACGGGCCCTTGACGGCGAACTCCGCGTCGGGGTCGATGCCGGCGGCCATCATCACCGTCGACTTGTCGCCGTTGCTGATCAGCCCGGAGAACTCGACCCGCGGCAGCACCTGGCGCACGTCGGGGTCGGCGAGCAGCGTGGCCTTCAGCGCGGCCACGTCGTCGAGGCCGTGCTGCAGCGGCGTGTCCTCGTCGCGCTGGAACTGCTCGGCCTTGCCGACGATCAGGTGGCCGGTCGTGCGTGCCGCACTCTGCTCCAGCGCCTGGTAGGTGAAGAGGGCGAAGCCGCCGGCGAGCAGGATGGCGGCGGTGCCGAGCGCGGCGATGCCCACCGTCACCGCCGAGCGCCGCCGGTTGCGCAGCGTGTTGAGCCAGGCGAACTTAAGCCATTGCGAGTTCATTCGAGCTCTCCTTCGTGGGGTCGACGATCTGGCCGTCGAGCAGCGCGATCGCGCGGTCGCAGCGCCGCAGCAGGCGCGCGTCGTGGGTGGCGATGAGAAAGGCGACGCCCTGCGCGTGGCCTTGTTCGCGCATCAGGTCGAGCACCTGGTCGGCGGTGTGCGAATCGAGGCTCGCGGTCGGCTCGTCGGCGATCACGAGCGTGGGGTGCTTGACCAGGGCGCGCGCGATCGCCACGCGCTGGCGCTGGCCGCCGGACAGGGCGTCGGGCCGGTGCTTTGCATGCTCGGCCAGGCCCACCGCCTGCAGCATCTGCGCGACGCGCTCGCGCCGCTCGGCCGCCGGCCGGCCGGTCAGGAACAGCGGGTAGTCGACGTTGTCGGCCACCGTCATCACCGGCACCAGGTTGAAGCTCTGGAACACGAAGCCGATCGCGTCGCGGCGGATCAGCGTGGCCCGGGTTTCGCCGATGCCGGTGACCGCCTCGCCGCGCAGCCGGACGTCGCCGGCGTCGGGCCGATCGATCAGTCCGGCGATGTTGAGCAGCGTGCTCTTGCCGCTGCCCGAGGGGCCGGTGAGCGCGAGCATCTCGCCCGCCTGCAGCGCGAGGTCGACGCCGCGCAGCGCGGGCACCACGTGTTCGCCGAGGCGGTAGGTCTTGCACACGCCGCGCAGCTCGAGCACCGGGGTGCCGTGGGTGGCGATCTTCAGATGGGTCATGGATTGAGTTCCTTCAACTGGGCCTGCGCCTTTGCGGCCTGCGGGGCACCGCTGGCGACCACCTGCTGCAGCCATTGCCGCGCCTCGTCGGGCCGCTTGCCGTTCACGGCCTCGCCGGCGGCACGCAGCCAGACCGCGCCGCGAAAGCCGAGCGGCGCCCCGGCGAACAGCGGACTGCGCAGCACGTCGCCGAGCAGCCGGGCGCCGCGCTCATGCCGGTTCAGCATCGAGGGCAGGCCGAGGAAGGTGCTGGCGGCCACGAAGCGGACTTCGAGGCTGGCCGGTGTGCCTCTGTACAGCGGCTGGTCGTGCGACGCGTTGAGCAGTGTCAAGGCCTTGTCGACTTGCGCCAGGCCGTCTTCGGCGAACGACATCTTGCGCCACGGCAACATCGTCGTGGTCGCGCGCAGCGTGGTGGCCGCGCCGCTGTAGGCGAGCAGCACCGGGTCGGCGCGGTCGTTGGCAGAGAGTGCGGCGAACTGTGTCGCGGCGGCGTCGATCGCTGCCTTGTCGCCGGCGGTGGCGCGCTGGAACTGCTCGAACGCGCCGGCGAAAGCGGGCGCGGGGGCCGCGGCGAGCGCCGGCGCCAGCACCAGCAGCGTCGCGCTGAGCGCGGCGGCCACGGTGGCCAGCCACCAGGCGAGCAGGGCGCGCCGGGTCGATGGAGGGTGACGGGTTCTCATGCGGGGCTCCTCATGCGAATGCGATGGAGCCACTGTGCCGGCGCGAACGGCGGACCGCGAGGGCGATGCGACGAAACGTCGCGCGGCGGCGCGAGCTGCGCCTCAGGCAGCGCGAGGCGAATTCAGACCAAGTGCTCGGCGCGCGGCGATGCGCCGCGCAAAAAGATCGTCGCCCCGTCCACCGTCGTCAGCGGCGCGTGCAGCGCGTCCTGGCGCGCCAGGTGGAAGCCGCCGGCGCGCACGACCAGCTCGTCGCCGATCTGCAGCGTGCCTTCCAGCACCACGCATTCCTCGTCGTGCGGATGGCGGTGCGCCGGGATCACTGCACCCGGCGCGAGCAGCAGCAGATAGGACATGATGCCGCCGCTTTCGTGCAGCACCTTGATCCGCACGCCGGGCAGAAAGGGGCGCCACGATGCCTCCTCGGCGTGCACCGTGAGGTGGCCGCGCTCAGCCGCGGCGATGCGCTCGAACACGCGGTGCTTGATGCGCTCAGCGGTCTCGCGCGGCAGCGGCTCGCCGGCCTGGGCGGCGTCGAACGCGGCGCGCAGATCGGCGTCGAGCGTCAGGGGTTCGTCGGGCGTGGTCATGGTGTTCGGCATTTTCATGAGGCCGCCGCGCCGCGCGCCGCCGGCTCGGCGAGCGCGGCGCGCAGCTTGGATTGGGCGCGCAGGATCAGGGACTTCACGCTGCCCAGCGGCAGCCCGGTGGCGTCGCTGACCTCGCGGTGCGACATCTCGCGGTAATAGGCGAGGCCGAGCACCCAGCGCTCCTGCGCCGACAGCTCGGCGAGCGCGCGGTGCAGGCGGCTGTGCGCCTGCACACCGGCCAGCAGGTCGGGCGGGCCGGCGCTGTCTGCCGACCGGCCGTCGGCGCAGTCGGTGCCGGCCACTTCGGGCGAGGCCTTGTGCCGGCGCAGCAGGTCGAGTGCGCGGCTGCGCACGATGGTCAGCAACCAGGTGACGGGGCTGCCGCGCTGCGCATTGAACTCACCGGCGTCGCGCCAGGCCTGGAAGTAGGCGTCGGCGACGACGTCCTCGACATCCGCGCTCGGCACGATGCGCCGTGCCAGCGCATGGGCGTGGGCGACGCTGAGGTCGTAGACACGCTCGAACGCACTCGCGTTGCCGGCCGCCGCGGCCCGCAGCAAGGTGACAAGCTCGGCGTCGCGCTCGCCACGCGCCGCAAGGATGGCGCGCGCCGGTGCCTCGCTGTCTGTGACTGAAAGTGGGGGAGTCGCGGTCATGCGAAACCAGCCTCGTGCGTCGCGCCGCGCCGCCGGGAACGGCGCAATGGGCGGCAACGTTAGCAGATCGCAGGCGAGCGGGGTCAAGGCTTTCTCCGGAGGATGCTTTCGCCTACGGACGAAGGGCGGCGCTGGATGCAAAGACCGCCGCGGCGGTCGGTCTATATTTGGGCGAGCGTCTCGCAGCGGGACGCGGAGCCTTGCATGCCCTTGTTCGAAACCGCTCGTCGCGCACGCGGATGGCCGGTGGCCTTCGCGCTGTCGGGCCTGCTCGCGTGCAGCACACCCCCGCCCGCGCCACCCGTCGTCCGCGCCGAGCCGGCGCCCCGACCCGTCGCTTCCGTCCCCGCCGCGCGCCCGGCGCCGCGAGCCAAGCCCGCCGCTGCATCCGCGCCGGCTGCCGCCTCCGCGCCCGCCACCCCCTACAGCGCCGCGGTGGCCGCGCGCTTTCCAGACCCCGGTGTCGCCTACCGGACGCCGGCGTTCGAACCGGGCCACCGCGGCTTCACCAGCAACGCCGAACTGCAGGCGCTGCTGCGCAGCCTGGTGCGCGAGCCCGCCCCCGGCGCCGGTGGTACGACGGTCAAGCTGCTGGCGCTGGGCCAGTCGCAAGCCGGCGTGCCGCTGCAGGCGCTGCTGTTCACCCGCCTCGGCGACGCCGACCCGGCCGCGCTGTTGCGCTCCGATCGCCCGACGGTGTTGCTGGTCGGCCAGCAGCATGGCGACGAGCCCGCCGGCTGCGAGGCACTGCTCGCGATCGCGCAGCAACTCGCGCAGGGCCCGCTCGCGCCGCTGCTCGAGCGCATCAACGTGCTCGTCCTTCCGCGCGCCAACCCCGACGGCGCACAAGTCGACCGCCGCGACACTGCGAGCGGCATCGATGCCAACCGCGACCACCTGCTGCTGAAGTCGCCCGAGGCGCAGGCGCAGGCGCGTCTGATCCGCGACTTTCGTCCGATGGTGATGGTCGACGCGCATGAGTACACCGTGGTCGGCCGTACGCTGGAGAAGTTCGGTGCGGTGGAGCGCTTCGATGCGATGCTGCAGTACGCGATGACGCCCAACCTGCCCGAGTTCATCGTCAAGGCCTCGGAGGAGTGGTTTCGCCAACCCGTGCTCGCGAGCCTCAGGCGCGAAGGCCTGACGGTCGACTGGTACCACACCACGTCGGACGATCCCAAGGACAAGAAGGTCTCGATGGGCGGTGCGCGGCCGGACACCGGGCGCAATGTCAGCGGGCTCACCAACGCGGTCAGCTTCCTGATCGAGACCCGCGGCGCGGGCATCGGCCGGCTGCACCTCGCACGCCGCGTGCACACGCATGTGACGGCGATGACCACCATGCTGCAAAGCACCGCCGCGCATGCCGCCGACCTGGTGAAGCTGCGCCACTACGTCGACAGCGAGGTCAGCGCACAGGCCTGCCAGGGCGAGGCGGTCATCGACGCCGAGCCGACGTCCAGCGAATACCCGTTGCTGATGCTGGACCCGGTGACCGGCGCCGACAAGCCGGTCACCGTGGCGTGGGATTCGACGCTGGCGCTGCGCCCGGTGAAGACCCGCGCGCGGCCCTGCGGCTACTGGCTCGCCGCCGACCAGGCCGACGCGGTGCGCCGACTGCGCGGGCTCGGCGTGGCGGTGCAGCAGGTCAGCGAGGCCGGCGTCATGCGCGCCGAGACCTACCGCGAAACCGCGCGCGAGCTCGGCGTGCGCCAGGACGTGCGCGGCATGATCGCCGACAGCGGGGGTGTGCTGGTCCTGCAAGTCGAAACCGTGCCGGCGCTGATCGACGTGGCCGCTGGCAGCTACTACGTGCCGCTCGACCAGCCGCTCGCCAACCTGGCGCTCGCCGCGCTCGAGCCCGACACCCAGAGCGGCTATGTTGCCCACCGCATCATCGACAGCGTCGCGAGCGTGGCGCGGGTGATGGCGCCGCCCGACGTGAAGCGCCTCGGCGTGCCGTGACCGGATGCATCCGCGCTGCGATTTCGGGCGTATACCCGGCATCCGACACGAGGGAGATGCCATGACCCGCCATGCCGAAGTGAGCCACCAGGAATGGATCGCCGCGCCCATCGCCACGGTGCGCGGGCAGTTCGCCGACCTGCAGCACCACATCGCCGCCAACGTGCACCCCAAGCTGCGCTTCGACGTGATCTCGCAGGGCCCGCTGCGCGCCCGCTACGTGCAGGAGGTGCGCCTGCTCGGCATCAAGCAGCGCGACGTGTTCGAGCGCGAGTTCGAGCCCGACGGCACGATGATCGACACCTCGGTCGAGGGCTTCAACCAGGGCGGCTCGCTGAGCTTTCGCTTCACGCCGGCGATGCGCCAGGGCCGCGACGGAACCGACGTGCAGGTGACGATCCGCCTGCCGATCCCGCCGCTGCTCGGCTTTCTGCGTCCGCTGCTCGAAGCGCAGGTGCGGCGCGAGCTGCTCGCCGCGGTGGCCGAGGACAAGCACGACATCGAGGTGCGCGGCTATCCGCGGGCGCAGCAAGCCAGCGTCGAAGAGCCCCTCGCAGCGTAGGCGAAAACCCCGGGTCGGGTGGGGGCGTGTGCGAATAGCATAGGCGCCGCCACTGCAAGGACCCCCCGATGGACAAGTCCGCCGAACGCTTCTACCGCCATCGCCTGCCGGTGCGCCTGATGCACTGGATCAATGTGGTCTGCCTGGTCATCCTCTTGATGAGCGGGCTGACGATCTTCAACGCCCACCCCAACCTGTATTGGGGCCAGGACTCGAGCTTCGGCAACCCGTGGATCGCGATCACCGCGACCAGCCAGAACGGCGGCGCGGTCGGCGTGACCCGCATCGCC
>DASXQQ010000150.1:0-35558 GCA_036507085.1 Piscinibacter sp.
CGGTCACGATCGCGTGCTCAAGCTCGGCGAAAAACAGCCGAGACCCAAGGGACGAACCCAGCGCGGAGACATCCCATGAACCATCACGCCAGCGTCATTGATTCCGATACCCTGCGCGAGCAGTTGATGGCGCCGGACCCGATGCAGCGTGCGATCGCACTGCACGCGCTGGAGGTCGAGGTCGTGCGCGGCGCCGCCGCGGCGCGCGGTGCGCTGGTCCACGAAGTAGAAAAGTTCACGGCGCGCGGCATTCCGTTCTATTCGCTGCACGATCCGCACTTCCGCAACTGGGTCGGCAAGGCGGTGGCCTACTGGCAGGAGCTGCGCGCCGCCGAGGCCAAAGTCCAGGCCGCTTGAGAGGCTGAGAGTTTTCTCCGCGGTATCCAATATCCGTTCGCACTGAGCCTGTCGAAGTGCCTGCACGCCCGGTTGCAGGGCTCCCTTCGACAGGCTCAGGGCGATCGGAAATACAAGCTCAGCCCGAACGGATATTGGATATCGCGGCGAACTCTCAGCCTCTGACGCTTCGGCTCAGCTGCGAATCGCTCACCCGCCGCACAGGTGTTGCGGCTCGTTTCGTTTGCGCGACAGACTTTCGACGCAGCTCCCGAATCGTTTGCCGCAGAATGCGGCCCACCTCAGATCTCGGGCCCGCCAGCATGGAAGTGTCGATCAACGGCCAGACGCAGTCGCTCGCCGACGCCGCGGTCGACCCGCGCATGCCGCTGCTGTGGGTGCTGCGCGACGTACTCAATCTCACCGGCACCAAATACGGCTGTGGCGTCGCCGCCTGCGGCGCCTGCACCGTGCATGTCGACGGCCAGGCGACGCGCTCCTGCGTGACGCCGCTGTCGGCGGTGGCGGGCAAGACCATCCGCACGATCGAGGCGCTCGGCACGGCGAACCAGCCGCACCCGCTGCAAAAAGCCTGGCTCGCGCACCAGGTGCCGCAGTGCGGCTATTGCCAGAGCGGCATGCTGATGGCCGCGGCAGCGCTGCTCGCCAAGAACGCCAACCCGAGCGACGCCGACATCGACGCGGCGATCACCAACCTCTGCCGCTGCGGCACCTACCCGCGCGTTCGCGACGCGATCAAGACCGCCGCGCGCGAGCTGCGTGGCGCCACCGCCGCGAAGCCGAAGGCGGGGGCGCAGGGATGACGCGCCGCCGCTTCCTGGCGAGCGCGCTCGGCGTCGGCGGCGCGCTGATGCTCGGCTGGGGCGTGCTGCCGCCGCGCAGCCGCCAGGGCCGGCGCGACACCTTGCCGGTGAGCGATGGCGAGGTGGGCCTGAACGGCTGGATCCAGATCGCCACCGACGGCAGCGTGCTGCTGGCGATGAACCGCAGCGAGATGGGGCAGGGCGTGCACACGGCGCTCGCGATGCTCGCCGCTGAAGAGCTCGACGTGCCGCTCGCGCGGGTCCACTTGGTCCCGGCCGGCCCCGAGACGATCTACGGCAACGTGTCGGCCGCGGTCGATGCGACGCTGTTCTTCCACCCGAGGGACAGCGAGCCCGGCAACGAGACGCAGACGCTGCGCACGACGCGCTGGATCCTGAGCAAGGTGGTGCGCGAGCTCGGCATCAACATGACCGGCGTTTCGTCGAGCGTGGCCGATGCGTGGGAGGTGCTGCCGCTGGCGGCAGCCACCGCGCGCGCCCAGTTGCTCGGCGCCGCCTCGTTGCAATGGCGGCTGCCGGTGGCCGAGCTGAGCGTGCGCGACGGCGTGGTCAGCCACCCGTCGGGGCCGCAGGCGCACTACGGTGAACTGGCGCAGCGTGCGGCGACGACGCCGGCCGGCGAGGTGCGCCTGAAGGACCGCAAGGACTGGACGCTGGTGGGCACGCCGGCGCCGCGCATCGACCTCGCCGCCAAGGTCGACGGCCGCGCCCGCTTCGGCATCGACACGCGCCTGCCCGACATGCTGTACGCGGTGATTCGCCACTGCCCGATGCTCGGCGGCAGCCCGGGGCGGGTGCGGGTCGACGCGGCGATGCAGCGGCCGGGCGTCGAGCGCGTCGTGCATCTCGGCCCGTACGCCGGCTCGGCCGCGGCGGTGGCGGTCGTCGGGCGCAGCAGCTGGCATGCGAAGCAGGGCGCCGACGCGCTCGAGATCGAATGGCAGGCCGCGCCCGCCGGCGCGGCCGATTCGCGCGCGATCGACCAGGCGCTGGAGCGCGCGGCGCGCGACGCGGCGCAGCGCGATGGCGGCTTCGTCTTTCACAGCCGTGGCGATGTGCACGCCGCGGCGCGCTCGGCGGCGCGGCACGTCGAGGCGACGTACCGCGCGCCGTACCTGGCGCACGCGACGATGGAGCCGATCAACTGCACCGCGCGGGTCAAGGACAACCAGGTCGAACTGTGGGTGCCGACGCAGGTGCCGAGCTTCGCCCGCGCGCTGGCGGCGCAGGTGGCGGGCGTGCCCGAGTCGGCGGTGACGCTGCATGTGACCTACCTCGGCGGCGGCTTCGGCCGTCGGCTCGAAGTCGACTTCGTCGGCCAGGCGGTGCGCATCGCGCTCGAGACCGGGGGTCGTCCGGTGCAATTGCTGTGGCCGCGCGAAGAGGACATGACCCATGACTTCTACCGGCCGGCGAGCGTTGCGCTGCTGCGCGCGAGCATCGACGCGCAAGGTCTGCCGCTCGCCCTCGCGATCACGAGCGCCGGCGACGCGATCGTGCCGCGCTACTACGAGCGCTGCTACCCGCTGCTCGCGACGCCGGTGGACCTGCCCGACCGCACGGCGGCTGAGGGCCTCTTTGACCTGCCCTACGCGATCGAGAACCAGCGCATCGCCCATGTCGCCACCCGCAGCGGCGTGCCGGTGGGGTTCTGGCGCTCGGTCGGCCATTCGCAGAACGCGTTCTTTTCCGAGAGCTTCATCGACGAGCTGGCGCACGCCGCGAAGCAGGACCCGCTCGCCTATCGCCTGGCGCTGCTGAAGGACATGCCGCGCCACCGCGCGGTGTTGACGCTCGCCGCCGACAAGGCCGGCTGGAAGGCGCCGCTGGCGGCCGGTCGGGCCCGCGGCATCGCCTTGCACGAGAGCTTCGGCAGCATCGTCGCCGAGGTCGTCGAGGCGTCCGTCGTCGACGGCAAGCCGAAGGTCCACCGCGTGGTCTGCGCCGCCGATGTCGGCACCGTCGTCAACCCGGCGATCGTCGCGCAGCAAATGGAAAGCGCGGTCATCTTCGCGCTGAGCGCGGCGCTATATGGGCGCATCGACATTGTCGGCGGGGTGGTGCAGCAGAGCAACTTCCCCGACTACCCGCTGATCCGGCTCGCCGACTCGCCGGCCATCGAAACCCACCTGGTGCCGAGCACGCGCGCGCCCTCGGGGGTCGGTGAGCCGGGCACGCCGCCGCTTGCGCCGGCGCTGGCCAACGCGCTGTTCGCGCTGACCGGCCGGCGCCTGCGCGCGTTGCCGCTGTCGCTCGCGTAGCTGCGCAGGCCGTGTCGCGCCCTGACGGTGGCGCGCTACGGAAGCCCCAGCTCGCGAACCGCCGCCGCGATGCGTTCCCGGCCTTCGACGAACTTCGGATTGTTCGCCGGCCACAGGACGGCGATGCGCGCGCTATCGAACGTCGGGTTCCTCGTCTTGAACTCGGCGATCAACTGCTCGCCCTCGGCGCGCTTGCCGTCGTTCGCCAGTGCGGCGGCGAGCAACAGCGAATAGAACGGCACCCTCGAGTTGGCCGTCACCATGATGCGCGCTCGTTCCGCGGCCGCGCCGTAGCGGCCGCGCATGAACTCGTTCATGCCGATCAGTCCGTTCCAGATGGGCGCACGGGAATCACGCGGGCTGATCCTGATCGCCCGCTCGCATGCGGGGATCGCCGCATCGAAGCTCCCCAGCCGCAGCAGCGACGAGCAGCGGTGGTGGTGCGAAGTCGGATCGTTCGGGAAGTGCTCGAGAAGCGTGGTGGAGATGGCATACAGGCCTTCCCAGTCCGCGCGCATGTTGGCGAGGCTCGCACGCGCGAGCAGCGTCAGATGGTCGTTGGGATCGATCGCCTCGAGCCGCGCCAGAGTCTCCTGCGCACGGCGGGTGGCCGCCTCCCTGTCCGGCGCCCACTGGAAGATGACGCCCATGCTGTTCGTCAGGCTCACGCCCGCGAGCCCGCGGATCGACTCCGGATCGCGTTCGATCACTCGCTCGAACATCTGCCGCGCCCGTTCGAAGTTGTCGGGCCCCAGTCCACGCAGGAAGATGTTGAATCCCTGCATGGCGAGGTCGTCGGCTTCGACCTGCGCCGGACTCAATCGTGCGCCGCGCTCGCCGATCGCGCGGCCCCATTCGATCAGGAGCGTCTTGGCCATGCCGCCAGCGATGTCGCCGATCGAACGCGCGAGATCGGCGCGTTCGACGTCGAGTTGCTCCGACCACGCCGCGCTGCCGGTGCTGCCGTCGATGAGCGCCAGGTCGAAGCGCACCCGGTCGGCCTCGCGCCGCACGCTGCCGGTCATCACGTAGGTCACGCCAAGTTCGAGCGCAACCGCGCGCGGGTCGGCGTTCTTGCCCTTGTAGCCGCGCATCGTCCCCGCGCCGACGACGAACACCTTCGGCCACCGGCTGGCCTTGGAGGTGAGGTCGGCGGTGATCGCATCGACGAACCAGGCGTCGTCGGCCGATGCGCTGGCACTTTCGAACGGCAGGATCGCCAGCGAACGCATGCTCGACGCTTCGTCGCGCCGCAACCAGCCCTGCGACAGGCCGACGGCCAGCGCCGCCAGTCCGGCCAGGAACGGCACCAGTGCGGCCGTCAGCACCCACGGCCGGCGCCACAGGCCTTGGGCCGGCTTCGGGCCGCCGACGGCTCGCGCTCCGGAGTCGAGCGCCGATGCATCCATCGGCTCGGGGACGAACATATAACCGCGTCGCGGCACGGTGCGGATGCGGGTATGCGCGGCATCGCGAATCGCGCGACGGATGTCCCCGACGGCCTGGACCAGCGAATCCTCTGTGACGATCACGTCGCCCCAGACACGGCGTACCAACTCGTCCTTCGAGACAACCTGTCCGGCGCGCTCCCCGAGCAGCAGAAGAATCTGCAGCGCCTGTGTGCGCAGTTCGGCCGGCCGGCCGTCGGCGTCGAGCAATTCGCCTCGCGCCAGGTCGAGCACAAAACCGGACCAGGCGAGCGATCGGCTCGCGAAGGGTTCGACGACGGGTTCCCGCAACATCGGTGGGCTCGAGCTGGCGCGCTGCTGCAGACTGTACTCGCGGGCGATGGCCGCGGTGCAGGAAAACGGCGCGGCGGCGTCGGTGTTTTTCGGAACGATTTCGGAATTCGTTCGGGACTTCGGCGGTTCATGCGCCGATGCTTGACCTCAGCGGCGGTGGCCGCGGCAAGCACGGAGATTCATCATGTTCAAACGATTGATCACCACCCTGGCACTGGCTGCGTGGACCTGCGCGGCGCTGGCCCAATCGGCGAAGCCCGCGCCGGCGATGCAACGGTTCCTCATCGAACGCGAGATGCCGGGCGCCTACAAGATGACACCCGAAGAGTTTCGCGACGCTGCGGCCAAGTCGAACGCGGTGCTGCGCGAGCTCGGTCCCGACATCCAGTGGGTGCACAGCTATGTAGCCGGCGACAAGGTTTACTGCGTCTACCAGGCGCCGAGCGCGGCGCTGATCCGCGAGCACGCCGAGCGCGCCGGGTTCCCGGCGAACAAGATCACGCCGATCTCCGCGGTGCTCGACCCCACCATCGCCCATCGGAAGCCGTAGGCCGGTTTCGCTGGACGGCGTTCACCGGCTCGAGGAAGTCTTAGATGATCGATCGTCGCCGCGCGTTCGCTTACATGGCGTTCATGTGCCTCGGTTCGGCCATCGCCCAATCGCCGCCTCCGGCCACCGAAGCGGCGTTGCGCGAGGTGTTTCACCGGTACGAACAGGCATGGAACCGCCACGATGTTCAAGCATGGGCCGCATTTCTCTGCGCAGACGTCTGGTTCACTCAGGCGTGGGATTCCTACGAGCGTCAGAAGGGCCGCGACAACGCCGTCGCCTTGTTCGAATCCAACTTCAAGGACTCGGACCTGACGTGGGAGGTCCTTGGATTGCGCACGATGCCCGACGGCACCGTCACGGTGAAACTGCACCATGTCTTGTCCTACCTGCCGAAGGTCGACGGCAAGTACAGGCTCGTTTTCGACAAAGCACCTGTCGTCAGTCGATGGCGGCTGGAGGATGGACAGTGGAGGATGTTCTTCTTCACATCGGACAAAGGATGGGCGCTTGACCTCCTCAAGAAGGACGGTCTGGAGTGAGCGTCGCCGCAGAGTGGCGGCGGTCGATCGGGCTCAGCGACTAGCGCTCCTGGCGGCAGGCCAACCCTGACCACATCGCCAGGTAGCCGACCTTCGGTGACGTCAGTCGCATGACCCTGGCGCCCGGTGGCTCTCAAGGAAACGCCGGGCCGCTCCCAAGTTTCCTTGACCCGCCTCGGGGGGCCTGACGCGAAGCGGCAGGTTTGGGGGCGCTCAGTAAGTAAAGCGCCGCGCGATCGAGCGCGCCAGTGTTTCCTGCAGGCGGCGCGCGTCGATCGGCTTGGTGAGGAAGGCATTCATGCCGCTGGCGATCGCCTGGTCGCGCTCGGAGACCAGCGCGGCGGCGGTGAGCGCGATGATCGGCAGCTCGGCGACGTCGAAGCGCTGGCGCAGCGCGCGCGCCGCTTCGTGTCCGCTCATGCGCGGCATCTGCACATCCATCAGCACCGCGTCGAACAGTCGGCCTTCGCCCACCGCCTGCTCGACCGCATCGATCGCCATCCGCCCGTCGGTCGCCTGGGTCACCTGCACGCCCCATTGCTCGAGCATGGCCACGGCGATCATCATGTTGACCGGGTTGTCCTCGACCATCAGGACCTGGGCGCCGCGCAGGCGCTCGAGATCGTCGCTCGCCCCGGCGCTGTCCGCGTCGATCGCCGCGCTCGGCTCCAGCGGCAGTTCGGCCCAGAACACGCTGCCCTCGCCGAGCACGCTGTCGACGCCGACATCGCCGCCCATCAGCTGGGCGAGCTCGCGGCAGATCGACAGGCCGAGGCCGGTGCCGCCGAAGCGCCGGGTGGTCGAATCGTCGGCTTGCGAGAACGGCGTGAACAGCCGCTGCCGCGCCGCCGCATCGATGCCCGGGCCGGTGTCGGCCACCGAGAAGTGCAGCCGGCCGGCTTCCCCGGCGGTGGCGTGGATGCGCACCCGCCCGTGCTCGGTGAACTTGATCGCGTTGGTGACGTAGTTGGTGAGGATCTGGCGCACCCGCACCGGGTCGCCGCACACCATCGGCGGCACCGTGTCGTCGATCGCCAGCACCAGCTCGAGTCCTTTCGATTCGGCGAGCGACACATAGGCGTCGTGCACCGCGACCAGGGTGTCGCGCAGCGCGAACGGCACCGCCTCGAGGGTGATCTTGCCGGCCTCGATCTTCGACAGGTCGAGGATGTCGGAGATGATGCCGGCGAGGCTTTGCGCGCTGTCGAAGATCTGCAGCAGGTACTGCTGGCGCCGCTGTTCGTCGAGTCCCGCCTGCATCGCCAGTCGCGCCATGCCGAGCAGGCCGTTCAGCGGCGTGCGGATCTCGTGGCTGGTGTTGGCGAGGAACGCGCTCTTCGCGCGGTTGGCGGCCTCGGCGGCATCGCGCGCGGCGGCCAGTGCCTGGTCGATCGCGCGTTGCTCGGTCACGTCTTCGGCGGTCCAGATCGTGCCGCCGCTCACGGGCGACGCCCGGTCGATCGCCTGGCCGCGCATGTGGCACCAGAACAGGCTGCCGTCGGCGCGGCGCATCGTGCGCTCCATCTCGAACGGCAGCCCCTGCGACAACACGGCGCTCGCCTCGGCGCGCACCGCGTTGAAATCCTCCTCGCTCGGCCAGACGAGGATCGTCGGCAGGCCGGCGAGCCTGCCGGACTCCCAGCCGAACATGCGCTCGAAGCTCGGGTTGGCATGCAGGAAGAAGTGCCCGCGGGTGAAGGCGATGCCGATCAGCGCGTTGTGCAGGATCGCTTCGTGTTCGAGCCGCGCCCGCTCGGATGCGGTGACGTCGTGCGCGTTGAACACCAGGTAGTCCTTGCCGTCCATCTCGAAGCGTGCGGCCGAGACCTGCATCAGCACCAGCGCACCCGACTTGGCGACGAAGGTGGCCGGCATGTCGCGCACCTCGCCGTGCACGCGGATCGCCGTCACCAGCCGGTCGCGGTCTTCCAGGCGGTGCCAGGTGCCGAGCTCGCGCGAGGTGCGCCCGACCGCCTCCTCGGCGCTGAAGCCGAGCACGCGGGTGAAGCTCGGGTTGACCATCGCAAAGCGGCCGGTGGTCATCTCGGTCAGGCTGATCAGGTCGGGGCTGGTCGCGAACAGGTGCGACAGCACCGCCTCCGAGCGGCGCAGCGCGGCCTCGGCGTCGACCCGCGCGGTCACGTCGAAATACAGCGACAGCGACGCCGGTCCGTCGGCGGTCTCCACGCGCACGGCGGTGGCCTGCACGCTGAGGCGCCGGCCGTTGCGCGACACCAGCCGGAAGTCGCTGACCGGCAGGGCTTCGCCGGGCTGCATCGCCTCGAGCTGCGCGATGCGCTCGTCGACGCGCGCGAGCGCATCGGCGTCGCGGTAGGCGCGGCGCAGGTCGAAGCCGGCCATCGCGTCGGCGCTGTCGAAGCCGAGCATTCGCGCCGCGGCTTCGTTGGCGTCGAGCACGATGCCGTTGCGATGCATCAGCAACGGCGTCGGCGAACGGCGGAAGAGCTCGTGGTAGCGCGCCTCGCTGGCGAGGGTTTCCTGCTGCGCCCGGACTTCGTCGGTGATGTCGCGGCCCACCCCCCAGTAGCCGCGAAACACGCCGCGGGCGTCGAAGCGCGGCTCGCCGCTGATGCTGACGTGGCGCAGCCGCCCCGCGGAGTCGCGGCGCACGGCCCGGGCGTCGTGGAACGGCCGGTGCGCCTCGAGGTCGGCGCGGTGGGCGTCGAGGTCGTCCTCGTCCATGCCCAGCCCGCTCATCTCCCACGGCGTGCGCCCGAGGCGCTTGGCCGGTGCGATCTGCGAGCCGGACACGACCTTGTCGGAGACGGTGGTGAAGCGGAATTGCTCGTCCTGTTCCCAATACCAGTCCGCCGCGATGCGCAGCAGGCTGCGAAAACGCTGCTCGCGGTCGTCGGCTTCGCGCAGGTAGTGGTCGAGCACGCGCGCGAGCAACGCGCCGCCGGCCACGCCGCACGCGATCAGCAGCAGGTGGAACATGACCGCCAGCGGCAAAGGCGTGCCGGCGATCGGCGGCAGGGTCCAGCCGAGCTGCTCGGCGCGAGCGAGCCCGACCACCTGCGCCACGCATACGAGCGCCAGCGCGATGCCCCAGCGAATGCTGCTGACCGCGCACACCGTGCAGACGACCAGTGCACAGAAGCCGAGTGTCGGGTTGCGCAGGCCGTCCTGGAACGCGAAGCCGGTGACGCCGACGATGCCCATCGCGCCGATGCCGGCCGCGAACAAGGCGGCGCTGCGCCAGGCGCGCGTGCGCAGCTCGGCGCTGAAGGCGGCGGCGCAGCCGGCGGCGTAGACGAGCAGGCCGGCGAGCAGGGCGCGCCGCCAGCCGGCGCCCAGCGCGTCGCCGAGCAACAACAGCAGCACGGCGGCGAACAAGGCGACTGCGCAAGCGGTGCCGAAGTAGCAGCGCCCGATCAGCCGCGCCGCGGTGTCGACGGGCTCGGCGTTCGCAGGCAAGGAGGAGGGGGCGGCCGCGCGTGGCCCGTCTCGAAGCATCGGCACAGGGTCCGTGGTGGCTGCCAGTCACACCATATTACGTCCTGCCGGTCCCGCCCCGCGCGCCAAACGGGCGCCAAGACAACGCCGAATGAAGCACTTTGACACGCCAGGGGCGCCATTGCGGCGCCCGAGCGTCAGTCCTTCGACTTGCCTTTAGTCCTGAGCTTGTCGAAGGGTCAGGATGGTCGGCGCCTCCCTTCGACGAGCTCAGGGCGGTCGGGGATTCAGGCTCAGGCGGGGCGCGCCTGGCGCAGCGTGTCGCGGGTCGCTGTGGCGACGCGCCGCGCCGCCGCGGCGAAGTCGTCGCCGGCGCTCGCGTAGAGCACCGCGCGCGACGAACTGACGATGATCGGCGCGACCGTGCGGCCCCCTTCCTGGCGCCAGCCGGCGCGCACCGTCGCGGCGGCGTCGCCGCCTTGCGCGCCGATGCCGGGGATCAGCAGCGGCAGCGTCGGGGCGATCTCGCGCACCCGTTCGATCTCGCCCGGGTGGGTCGCGCCGACCACCAGACCGAGCTGGCCGCTGCGGTTCCAGGGGCCTTGCGCGAGGCGGGCCACGTGCTCGTAGAGCAGCTCGCCCGACGCGAGCGGCTGCGCCTGCAGGTCGGCGCCGCCGGCGTTCGAGGTTCGGCACAGCAGGATCAGCCCCTTGTCGGCGTAGCGCAGGTAGGGCTCGATCGAGTCGAAGCCCATGAACGGCGACAGCGTGAGGGCGTCGGCCTGGTAGCGCTCGAACGCTTCGCGCGCGTACTGCTCGGCGGTGCTGCCGATGTCGCCGCGCTTGGCGTCGAGGATCACCGGCACCTCGGGGGCGACGCGGTGGATGTGGGCGACCAGGCGCTCGAGCTGGTCTTCGGCGCGCTGGGCGGCGAAGTAGGCGATCTGCGGCTTGAACGCGATCACCAGGTCATGGGTCGCGTCGACGATGGCCGCGCAAAAGTCGAAGATGCGCCGCGCGTCGCCTTGCCACGCGGGAGGAAACTTCGCCGGCTCGGGGTCGAGCCCGACGCACAGCAGCGAGTCGTTGTGGCGCTCCGCGCCGAGCAGCCTGTCGACGAATTTCATGCCGCGGATTGTAGGTGGCGGCCCGCGTCCTTCGACAGGCTCAGGATGGCCGGCGCCTCCCTTCGACAGGCTCAGGGCGATCGGAGATACAAGCTCAGTCCTTCGACGGGCTCAGGATGACCGGGCACCTTCGACAAGCTCAGTCGCGGCCGCTGCGTCGACGAATCATCAGGCCGAGGGCCGCGAGCCCCAGGACCGTCAGCAGCACCGACGGCTCGGGTGCCGCCGGAGCGAAGGTGTTGAACGTCCCGGACAGCGTCGGTTCCGGCTCGCCGAGCAGGTCGTCGAAGGCGGTCTGGGCGGAAGCCGTCGCGTTGGTGTGCAGGAAGAAGAAGCGTGAACCCTCTGGCCCGGGCGGAACCGGCGGGTCCTGGAACAGGAAGTCGATCGCTCCGTCCGGAGGGCTGAGCGGGTTGAACTGGCCGTCGACGCGCCAGTCGGCGTCGGTCAGGACGCTGTCGCCGAAGTCGCTCAGGCGAAACGTGTCGACGCCGCCGCCGGGGGATGCCGGGTCGACGAGGATGCGCCAGTTGAAGTCGAGCGTGCCGCCGAGCGCGGCATCGAGGAAGGGCTCGCCGCTGAACGAATGGTCGAGCGGGACCGCGGACGCGGCATTGGCGAGTGCGAGCAGCGCCGCCGCGACGGCGCTCGAGAGGCTGGAACGGGGCAAGGGGGTCATGACGGGTCCGCGAACGTCGAAACCCATCAAACTTAGCTGCCCCGTCGCGCGACCGCCTCCCTAACTCGGCCCCCCGATTCAGGGGGCGTCAACCGCCCAAGCTCAGCCCAAGCGCTTGGCCAGCTCGGCCGCCTTGCCGACGTAGTTGGCCGGCGTCATTTTCAGCAGGCGCTCTTTTTCCGCCGCCGGAATTTCCAGCGTCCCGATGAAGCGCTGGATCGCTTCGCGGGTGATGCCCTTGCCGCGCGTCAGCTCTTTCAGCCGCTCGTAGGGATTGGGCAGGCCGTAGCGGCGCATGACGGTCTGGATCGGTTCGGCGAGTACCTCCCAGGCGGCGTCGAGGTCGGCGGCGAGCGCGTCCGGATTCACTTCGAGCTTGGCCATGCCGCGCAGCAAGCTGTCGTAGCCGAGCACCGAGTAGCCGAGCGCGATACCCATGTTGCGCAGCACCGTGCTGTCGGTCAGGTCGCGTTGCCAGCGGCTGATCGGCAGCTTCTGGCTGAGGTGGGTGAGCAGCGCGTTGGCGAGGCCGAAGTTGCCTTCGGCGTTCTCGAAGTCGATCGGGTTGACCTTGTGCGGCATCGTCGACGAGCCGATTTCGCCCGCTTTCGTGCGCTGTTTGAAGTAGCCCAGGCTCACGTAGCCCCAGACGTCGCGCGACCAGTCGATCAGGATGGTGTTGGTGCGCGTCACCGCGTCGAACAGCTCGGCCATGTAGTCGTGCGGCTCGATCTGGATCGTGTAGGGGTTGAACGTGAGGCCGAGCTGCGTTTCGATCACGCGTTGGCTGAACGCCTCCCAGTCGAACGCCGGATAGGCCGCGAGGTGGGCGTTGTAGTTGCCCACCGCGCCGTTCATCTTCGCGAGCAGCTTGACGGCGGCAATGCGCTCGCGCGCGCTGGCCAGCCGTGCCACCACGTTGGCGATTTCCTTGCCGACAGTGGTCGGGCTCGCCGTCTGGCCATGGGTGCGGCTGAGCATCGGCACATGGGCGAGCGAGGTTGCGAGCGCGGCCAGCGTCGCACGCACCTTGTCGAGCGTGGGCAGCAGCACCTCGGCGCGCGCGGTCTTCAGCATCAGCGCGTGGCTCGCGTTGTTGATGTCTTCGCTGGTGCAGGCGAAGTGGACGAACTCGCCGGCCGCCTTCAGTTCGGCGTTGTTGTCGAAGCGGCCCTTGAGCCAGTACTCGACCGCCTTCACGTCGTGGTTGGTGGTGCGCTCGATTTCCTTGATGGCCCGCGCATCGGTCTCGCCGAAGCGCGTCACCAGCCCGCGCAGCAGGCCGCGCGCGGCTTCGCTCAAGGGCTTGAACTCGGCGAAGCCGGCGTCCGACAGCGCGATGAACCATTCCACCTCGACCTGCACGCGCCGGTGCATCAGCCCGAACTCGCTGAGCAGGGGGCGCAGCGCGGCCACCTTGGCGGCATAGCGGCCGTCCAGCGGCGACAGGGCGGTGAGCGTGGAGAGGGTCATGACGGGATCGGCGCGACGGCCGCGAAGGGAGGTGATGCAAGCGCGATTTTAGGTGCAGCGCCACCTTCGAAAGGAGTCGCCGACGTGACAACATCCCGCGTCGAGGCAGGGGGATCGCAGGGGTCGCGACGCCGGCGCGTCGAGAATCGGGCCATGACGCCGCACTCGCACGACCTCACACCCTGGCAGCACAGCCATGTGTTCGACGCCGGCAACCGCAGCGGCGAAGCGCGCACGCGCGCGGTGCTGGCGCTGACCCTGGTCACGATGGCGGTCGAGATCGGCGCCGGCTGGTGGAGCGGCTCGATGGCCTTGCTCGCCGACGGCTGGCACATGGGCACCCACGCGCTCGCGCTGGCCGTGGCCGCCGCGGCCTATGCGCTGGCGCGCCGCCATGCGCGCGACGCGCGCTTCAGCTTCGGCACCTGGAAGATCGAGGTGCTGGGCAGCTTTGCAAGCGCGCTCGTGCTCGCGCTGGTGGCGGTGGGCATCGTCTTCGAGTCGGCGGTCCGGCTGTGGCGCGCCGAGCCGATCGCGATCGAGATCGCGCTGGTCGTCGCGGTGGTCGGCCTGGTGGTGAACCTGCTGTCGGCCTGGATGCTGCATGGCGGCGAGGGGCACGGCGCGCATGAGACCGCCGGGCCGCCCCAAGGGCGAATTCCGGAGGGCGCAGCACGAAGGTACTCCAATGAGCACGAACATGAGCACGCCCACGACCACCCGACGCATCGCCACGACCTCAACCTGCGCGCGGCGTACATGCATGTGCTCGCCGATGCTCTGACCTCGGTGCTGGCGATCGCGGCGCTGTCGGGTGCGCTGTGGCTCGGCTGGTGGTGGCTCGACCCGCTGGTCGGTGTGCTCGGCGCGGTGGTGATCGGCGTGTGGGCGATCGGCCTGATGCGCGAGTCGGCCGCCGTGCTGCTCGACCGCGAGATGGACCATCCGCTGACGCGGCGCATCCGCGAGGCGCTCGAAGCCGATGGCGACGCGAAGGTGGCCGACCTGCATGTCTGGCGCGTCGGGCGCAACCAGTTCGCCGCCATCGTCTGCATCGTTGCCGATGCGCCGCTCGCGCCGTCGGTCTATCGCGAGCGCCTGACGCAGCACCATGAACTGGTGCATCTGTCGGTCGAAGTGAACCGCTGTCCGACGGCACGCTGAGCGACTAAGCGACGCGTGCGTTCAGCGCCGCCAGCTGCTGCGGCGTGCCGACGTTCTCCCACTCCCCCGCGTAGACCTCGGCGCTGATGCGCCGCTCGCGCATGCCCTCGAACAGCAGCCGGCCGAGCCCCGCCTTCGTGCCCGGCACGATGCCGGCCACCAGCGCCGCGCGGCACAGCGCCAGGTTGGCGTAGGTCCAACGCCGTCCGTCGGGGCCGGGGCCATCGGCCAGGCCGAAGCCCTGCGCGTCGAGGCCGAAGTCGCCGTTCGGATGGTACGGCGGGTTCGGTACCAGCCACACATGGGCCAGCCGGTCGCTCGCGGCGAAGCGCCGCGCGGCTTGCGCGTCGAAGCGAAAGCCGGGCACGAAGACGTCGGCCGAGACGACCCAGAAACTGTCGCAGGCGGCGTCGACCAGCCGCGGCAAGGCCTTGGCGATGCCGCCGGCGGTTTCGAGGGCGCCGCCGTGGTCGCGGCCCTCCATCGAGTAGGCGAGGGTCACCCCCCAGCGCGAGCCGTCGCCGAGCGCGTCGACGATGCGTTCTTCGAGCCAGGCGGTGTTGATGACGACCTCGCGCACGCCGTCGCGCGCGAGCGCTTCGAGGTGCCACTCGATCAGCGGCTTGCCGCGCACCTCGAGCAGCGGCTTCGGTGTCGCGTCGGTCAGCGGCCGCATGCGCTCGCCGCGGCCGGCGGCCAGGATGATCGCCTTCATGCCGGTGCCCGGGCCGGCGCGCCGCGGCGCAACGCGTGGCGCTGCGCCTCGGTGGGCGCGAACGCGGCGACCAGCGACTCGAGCAGCGCCTCGGCACGCCGCGAATGGTCGGCGCCGCGATTGCAGACGTAGACATCGAGCGTCACCGCCGCCAGCTCGGGCCAGGTGTGGATCGCCAGATGCGACTCGGCCAGCAGCACCACGCCGGTGATGCCGCCGGGCGACGCAAAGCGGTGGAACAGTTCGCGCACCGGGTGCAGGCCGGCATCGGTCACGGCCGCCAGGCACAGCACGCGCAGCGCGCCCGGGTCGGTCATCGCCGCGCGCTCGACGGCGCAGCCGTGCAGGTCGGCAGTGAGGTGCAATCCATCCATCGGCCGATTATCGAGTCGGCGCGCCGCGGCCCCGTAAAATGCCGGGTTTTCCCTTCACCCCAACGCTCCAGGGATCCGCATGGCCGCCACCGCACCCCTTCTGTCCACTCCCGTGAGCCAAGCCATCCGCGAGACCATGGCCAACGCCATCCGGGCGCTGGCGATGGACGCCGTGCAGCAGGCCAACTCCGGCCACCCCGGCGCACCGATGGGCATGGCCGAGATCGCCGTTGCGCTGTGGGGCCGCCACCTGCGCCACAACCCGGCGAACCCGCGCTGGCCGGAGCGCGACCGCTTCGTGCTCAGCAACGGCCATGGCTCGATGCTGATCTACGCGCTCTTGCACCTGACCGGCTACGACCTGCCGATGAGCGAGCTGCGCAACTTCCGCCAGCTGCACAGCAAGACGCCGGGCCACCCCGAGGTCGACCTGACTCCGGGCGTCGAGACGACCACCGGCCCGCTCGGCCAGGGCGTGACCAACGCGGTCGGCATGGCGCTGGCCGAGAAGCTGCTGGCGAAGGAATTCAACCGCCCCGGCCACGCGATCGTCGACCACCACACCTATGTGTTCCTCGGCGACGGCTGCCTGATGGAAGGCATCAGCCACGAGGCCTGCAGCCTGGCCGGCGTGTGGCGCCTCAACAAGCTGATCGCGCTCTACGACGACAACGGCATCTCGATCGACGGCCAGGTCACGCCCTGGTTCAACGACGACACGCCCAAGCGCTTCGCCGGCTACGGCTGGAACGTCATTGCCGGCGTCGACGGCCACGATGTCGACGCGGTCGACGCCGCGATCGCGATGGCCAAGCTGGCGGACCGGCCGACGATCATCTGCTGCAAGACGGCGATCGGCAAAGGCTCGCCGAACCGCGCCGGCACCGCCCGCGCCCACGGCGAAGCGCTCGGCCACGAGGAGGTCAAGCTGACCCGCGAAGCGCTCGGCTGGCCGCACGAGCCCTTCGTCGTGCCCGAGATCGCCTATGCACACTGGGACGCGCGCGAGCGCGGCGGCGCCGCCGAAGAGCGCTGGAACGCGCAGTTCGCCGCCTACCAAGCCGAGTTCCCCGGCCTCGCATCGGAATACGTGCGCCGCATGCGCGGCGAGCTGCCCCGCGGCTGGGCCCAGGCGGCGGTCGACGCCGCCATCGCGGCCCACACCAAGGCCGAGACGGTGGCCAGCCGCAAAGCGAGCCAGCTCGCCCTCGAGACCTTCACCCACGCGCTGCCCGAGCTCCTCGGCGGCAGTGCCGACCTGACCGGCTCCAACCTCACCAACACCAGCTCGACCCCGCCGCTGCGCCTCGAGGCCGACGGCTCGAGCAACGGTGGGCGCCACATCAACTACGGCGTGCGCGAGTTCGGCATGGCCGCGATCATGAACGGCATCGCGCTGCATGGCGGTTTCATCCCCTACGGCGGCACCTTCCTCACCTTCAGCGACTACAGCCGCAACGCGATCCGCATGGCCGCGCTGATGAAGCGGCGCGTGATCCACGTCTTTACCCACGACAGCATCGGCCTCGGCGAAGACGGGCCGACCCACCAGTCGGTCGAGCACGCCGCGTCGCTGCGGCTGATCCCCGGTCTGGACGTCTGGCGCCCCGGCGACACTGCCGAGACGGTGGTCGCCTGGGCCTGCGCGATCGAAAGCCGTGCCCGGCCGAGCGCGCTGCTGCTGTCGCGTCAGAACCTGCCGTACGCGCCGAAGGCCGGGCTCGAAGACATCTCGAAGGGCGCCTATGTGCTCGCCGAACCGAGCGAAGTGGGCTTGGCGAAGAAGGCCCAGGCGGTGATCGTCGCCAGCGGCTCCGAGGTCCAGCTCGCGCTGCATGCGCAGCAGCAGCTCGCGGTGCAGGGCATCGCGGTGCGCGTCGTCTCGATGCCGTCGACGACGGTGTTCGACCGCCAGAGCGCTGCCTACAAGACGACGGTGCTGCCCCCGGGCCTGCCGCGCATCGCGGTCGAGGCCGGCGTGACCGACGGCTGGTGGAAGTACGGCTGCGCTGCGGTCGTCGGCATCGACCACTATGGCGAGTCGGCGCCCGGCGGCGTGCTGTTCAAGCATTTCGGCTTCACGGCGGACAACGTCGCGGCCACCGTCGTGAAGGTCCTGCGCGGATGAGGTCACCACGTTGAAACCACGATGTACCCCGGGTGACGCGAGAATAGCCGGCTCGCCCGCGCGGTGACCGATGACAGCTTCTTCGAATTGAACGCAACCCCGGAGACCCTCCCATGACCATCAAAGTCGCCATCAATGGCTACGGCCGCATCGGCCGCAATGTGCTTCGCGCCCACTACGAGGGCGGCAAGAAGCACGACATCCAGATCGTTGCGATCAACGACCTCGGCAAGCCCGAGACGAATGCGCACCTGACCAAGTACGACACCGCCCACGGCCCGTTCCCCGGCTCGGTCAGCGTCGACGGCGACTTCATGGTCGTCAACGGCGACAAGATCCGCGTGCTCGCCAACCGCAACCCGGCCGACCTGCCGTGGAAGGACCTCGGCGTCGACGTGGTGATGGAATGCACCGGCTTCTTCACCACCAAGGAAAAGGCGTCGGCCCACCTGGCCGGCGGCGCGAAGAAGGTGATCATCTCCGCCCCCGGCGGCAAGGATGTCGACGCGACCATCGTCTACGGCGTCAACCACGGCGTGCTCAAGGCGAGCGACACGGTGATCAGCAACGCGAGCTGCACCACCAACTGCCTGGCCCCGCTGGTGAAGCCGCTGCACGACCAGATTGGCCTCGTCACCGGCCTGATGACGACGATCCACGCCTACACCAACGACCAGGTGCTGACCGACGTCTATCACGAGGACCTGCGGCGCGCGCGCAGCGCCACCCACAGCATGATCCCGACCAAGACCGGTGCGGCGTCGGCGGTGGGGCTGGTGATGCCGGAGCTGAATGGGCGCCTCGACGGCTACGCGATGCGCGTGCCGGTGATCAATGTGTCGATCGTCGACCTGAGCTTCATCGCCGCGCGCGACACCAGCGTCGACGAGGTCAACGCGATCATGAAGGCGGCGTCGACCTCGGGTCCGCTCGCCGGCCTGCTCGCCTACAGCGACGGCCCGCTGGTCAGCGTCGACTTCAACCACAACCCGGCCTCGTCGACCTACGACGCGACCCTGACCAAGGTCTCGGGCCGCCTGGTCAAGGTGAGCAGCTGGTACGACAACGAATGGGGCTTCTCCAACCGCATGCTCGACACGACGGTGGCGCTGATGGCGGCGAAGTAAACCGGAACGCTGCGCCGCTCGTTGATCAACGGCCCCGCACGGGGCCGTTGTCTTGTGCGGCCCGCGCAGCTGCATCGCTTTACCGAGCGATGCGAGCGAGCGCGCCGCCGACCACGCCCCACCTACACTGCTGCCATGCCGCGTTCGCTGTTCGCCACCGGGACACTCGCCTTCATCGCGCTCAGCGCCTGTGCCAGCGACCCGGCGCTGGATGCGCCGCTGCTGGTCAAGCTGGTGCAGCCGGCAACCGACGGCGGCGCGATCGCGCGCCAGGCGGCAGCGATCGCCGGCGTGCCGGTGAGCTACGCCGCTGCCGTGAGCCCGCAGTGGCATGCGCTGCGCCTGCACTGCGCGAGCGCGCGCGACTGCGCCGCGGCGCTGCAGCGGCTGCACGAGCAGGTGTCGGTCTACGACGTCGTGCAACCCGACGAGCGCCGCCGCGCCGCCTCATCCCCCTGACCCGGAGAACTGCATGCGCCATCCGTTGCCGACCCTGGCCGCCCTCTGCCTCCTGCTGGCGCCGTTGGCCCTGCGCACACCGCCGGTTCAGGCCGCTGCGGCCAGCCCCGACAGCGCGCGCGTGATCGTCCAGTTCAAGGCCGATTCGCCGCTGCTGCGTGAGCAGGCCCTGACGGCGGGTGCGCGGCATGCCGAGCGCGCGCAGGCGCTGGGCCAGCGCGTCGGCCTCGCGCTGCGCGGCGGTGCCGGCCTCAGCGAGCGAAGCCAGGTCGTTTTCGCGAGCGGCATCGGCTCGGCCGCGCTGGCCGCCACGCTGGCGCGGCAAGGCGATGTCGAATACGCGGTGGTCGACCAGCGGCGCCAGCGCGCGACCGCGCCCAACGATCCCTACTACCTGCAGGGCCCCCCGATCCCGCCGACGGGCGGCACCGGCGGGCCGGTGGCCGGCCAGTGGTACCTGCGCGCACCGGCCGGTGCGGTGCTCTCGTCGATCGACGCCGAGCCGGCCTGGAGCATTACTCCCGGCAACCCGGCGATCGTCGTTGCGGTGCTCGACACTGGGGTGCGTTTCGCTCATCCGGACTTCAAGACGGTCTCGGCTGGCGGCAACTTGCTGCCCGGCTACGACATGATCAACGACGTGACGGTGGCCAACGACACCGATGGACGCGACGCCGACCCGTCGGACCCGGGCGACTGGGTGACCCAGGCCGACGCCGACAGCGACCCGACCAATTGCAAGGACTCGGTCGGCCCGAGTTCGTGGCACGGCACGCAGACGATCGGCCTCATCGGCGCGGTCACCGACAACGGCATCGGCATCGCGAGCGTCGGCCGCAATGTGCGGATCCTGCCGGTGCGCGTGCTCGGCAAGTGTGGCGGCTTCGACTCCGACATCATCGCCGGCATGCGCTGGGCGGCGGGGCTCAACGTGCCCGGCGTGCCGACCAACGCAAACCCGGCGCGGGTGCTGAACCTGAGCCTCGGCTCCGAAGGCGCGTGCAACGCAGCCTACGTCGACGCGGTGGCGGCGCTCAACGCGGCGAATGCGGTGGTGGTGGCGTCGGCCGGCAACTCGGCCGGCCATGCGGTGAGCGTGCCGGCCAACTGCCCCGGCGTCATCGCGGTCGCCGGGCTGCGCCACGCGGGCTCGAAGGTCGGCTTCTCCGACCTCGGGCCGGAGATCAGCCTCAGTGCGCCGGCCGGCAACTGCGTCAACATCGGCGCCGGCGATGCCTGCCTTTACCCGATCATGAGCACGAGCAACGCCGGTGCCACGACGCCCGCCGCCTCGATCTACACCGACAGCTTCAACGTGTCGGTCGGCACCAGCTTCTCCGCGCCGCTGGTGGCCGGGACCGCGGCGCTGATGCTGTCGGCGCAACCGGGGTTGACACCGCTGCAGCTGAAATTGCTGCTGCAGGCGACCGCGCGGCCGTTCCCGGTGAGCGGCGTGATCGACACGACGCCGGTGCTCGAATGCACCGCACCGCAGTACGACAGCAACGCCCAGGCGATCGACCAGCTGCAGTGCTATTGCAGCACCGGCACCTGCGGCGCGGGCATGCTCGACGCCGGTGCGGCGGTGCTCGCGGCGAGCAGCGGCACGCCGGCACCGGGCGTGCAGGCGCGCATCGACATCGCGCCGGTCACACCGCTGGCCGGGCAGGCGCTGAGCCTGCGGGCGAGCAACTCCAGCGTCGCCAGCGGCCGCAGCATCACGAGCTACCAATGGGCCCTGCTCGATGGCGGCGGCGTCGTCGGCGGCATCGCGTCGCCCGGCAGCGCAGTCGCGAGCGTGACGCCGACGGCGGCGGGGCGCTTCACCGTGCGCCTCAGCGTGCAGGACAACACCGGCGCCAGCTCGAGCGCGCGGCTCAGCGTGGCGGTGGCCGCCGCACCGGCTACGCCACCCTCGTCCAGTGGTGGTGGTGGCGGTGGCGCCGGCTCGCCGCTGGCGTTGCTCGGCCTCGGCGCGGCCGTGCTTGGACTGGCTTGGCGACGCCGGGGCAAGCGCTGAATTCGTGACAAAGGGCAGCAGCGACCGAAAGCGCCCCGCTTCTCTCCGCATTCTTCACGGCGGCGGCCTCCATAATCGCCGCCCATGATCACCCGTACTACCGCGCAGCGCGCCCTGGCGCGCCTCCTGGCCGGCCTGGCGCTGGCGCTGCCGCTGTGGGGTGCGCAGGCGCAAACCGCGAGGCCGGCGTACGGGCTGATCGTTAAGCTCAAGGACGCGCCGTCGCACGAATCGCTGCAGGCGCTCGCGCAGGGAACGACGCAGCAGCGGCTGCAGCAGGTGCTCGCAGCGGCCGGCGTGACGCCGTCGCGGCTGCGGCCGGTGGGCCGTGCGGCGCAGCGGCTCGACTTCGGCCGTGTCCTCGGCGGCGCCGAAGCGGCGACGCTTGCCGCCAAGCTGCGCGAGCGGCCCGAAGTCGCTTGGGCGGTGCCGAACGAGCGCGAGCGGCGCTTGCAGCTCGTACCCGACGACCCGTGCTACCCGAACACACCGGGTTCCAACTGCCCGTGGTCCACCGGCCAGTGGTGGCTGCATCCGGTCAGCGGCAGCAACGCCAATGTGCTGAAGGACCGGCTGCGCGGCGTGCCCGGCGTGCAGTCGGCCTGGGCGATCGAGTTCGGCCGGTGGCGCGCGGTGATCGCGGTGCTCGACACCGGCATCACTGCGCATCCGGACCTCGATGCGCATGTTCTGCCGGGCTACGACTTCGTCTCGACGGTCGAGTACGCCAACGACGGCACTGGCCGCGACGCCGACCCCAGTGACCCCGGCGACTGGGTGACCCAGGCCGAGAAGAGCTCGAACCCGCTGTTCGCGGACTGCGAGGTCGCCAACAGTTCGTGGCATGGCACCGACATCGCCGGCATCGTCGCCGCGGTCACCGACAACGCGCTCGGTGTCGCCGGCGTTAACCGCGACGGCCGGGTGCTGCCGGTGCGGGTGGCGGGCAAGTGCGGCGCCGACGTGGCCGACATCGTCGACGGCATGCGCTGGGCGGCGGGGCTCAACGTTGTCGGCGTGCCGGCCAACCCGAACCCGGCGCGCATCCTCAACATCAGCTTCGGTGGCGACGCGCCATGCAACGAGGCCTACCAGGACGCGATCGACGAAATCGCGGCGCAAAAGGGCGCGGTGGTCGTGGCCGCGGCCGGCAACGAGCACGGCAATGTGACGCGACCGGCGAGCTGCAGCGGCGTGGTCGCGGTGACCGCGCTCAACCGCGACGGCTTCAAGGCCACCTACGCCAACTTCGGCCCGCAGGTGACGGTCGCGACCGTCGGGGGCGACTACCCCGGCGACGGCGCCTGGGGCGCGCTGCTCGGCGACGACGGCCTGCTGACGCTCGACAACAGCGGCTTGCAAGGCCCGGCCTCGCCGACCTACAGCCGGCTCTTCGGCACCAGCTTCGCCGCGCCGGTGGCCGCCGGGGTCGTGAGCCTGATGCTGAGCGCCAACGACCAGTTGACTGCCGCACAGATCATCGCCGGCGTGAAACTGAGCGCGCGCCCGCATGTCACCTCGCCGAAGATCGGCCTGTGTTCGGCGCAGAACCCCGGCCGCTGCCTCTGCACCACCACGACCTGCGGCGCCGGCATCCTCGACGCCGAAGAAGCGCTGCGCTATGCACTGAACCCGACGGGCTATGCCGTGCCGGCGCGGATTGCGGCGGTGATCGACAACCCCGATGTCGATGCGGCGGTGGCGCTGGGCAACGACCTGCCACCGAACCCGGGCTCGGGCGGCGGCGGATCGAGCGGCGGTGGGGGCGGTGGCGCGCTCGGCGTGGCCTGGCTGCTCGGGCTCGCGCTGGCGCTGGGCGCGCTCGCGAAAAGGCGCTGAACCGCTGCGGCGGCTCAGGGCTTGGCGCAGGCGGCGAAGCCCAGCACCCGCGCGTCGACCTTCAACGCGGCGAGCTTCGCCGCCAGCTCGGTGTCGGCGCGACCGACGCGAAGCCAGTGCGCGCTCGACGGCTTGCCGAGCTCCACCACCTTGGCGCTGTGCACGCCGCGCAGCGTGAGCTGGGCCAGCGAAAGCTCGGCATCGGCGCGGTTGTCGAAGCGGCCGAGCGACAGGCCGGGCTCGTATTCGGGGGCGTTCTTCAGCGCCTCGAACGCCACCTTGATGCGCGCCAGCTCGTCTTCCTTCTTCTGCTGCGTCTCGCGGTTCGGGTACTTGCCCATGTAGACGATCCACACCGCCGGCGTGTCGACCCTGACCCGCGTCCAGCTGCCGGCGGGCAGCGCCGACGCCAGCGCGGCTTCGACGCTGCTCGCGTCGCCCGCGCCGAACGGGCCCGCCTCCAGGCAGGCGAGCCGTGCCGCCGCCGCGCTCGCCGCGGCCGCGACGGCGTGCGGCGTCAGCACCTTCACCACCTCGGGGTGGACCTGGCGCAGCAGGCGTTCGGGCTCGCGTTCGCCGTGGGCATGAAAGCCGGTCAGGCCGTCGAGCCAACCCTGCGACCAGGCGAAGAAAACCGCGTTGGCCAGCAGCAGCAGCGCGACCCACGCCCTCAGCATGGCGCGGACGGATCGAGGCGCACGCTAACCTCGCCGCTGGTCACCGCGCGCACGCCGTCGGCGGTACGCACGAGCAGCGCGCCGCTCGCCGACACGCCGATCGCCACGCCCTCGGCGGCGTCGCGCTGGGTCGTGCGGACGTGGCGCTCGCGCAGCAGGTCGCGCGCGGCGAAGCGCAGCGCGAACGGCGCGAAGCCGTCGCGCTCGAACTGCAGCAAGGCGTCGAGCAGCGGCGCGGCGACCTGCGCCAGCACCTGCGGCGCGCTCGCCTGCGCATCGAGCTCCTGCAGGCAGGCGAAGCCGCTGCTCGCGTCGGGGGTGGTGAGCGGCAGCACGTTGAGGCCGACCCCGATGACCGCCAGGCGGCGCGCGCCGGCGGACACCGTCTCGATCAGGATGCCGCCGAGCTTGCGACCGCCGCCGTCGCTGTCTTGCATCCACAGGTCGTTGGGCCACTTGACGCCGATGCGCGCGGTCGCGCCGTCGCGCGACGGATCGAGCGCGTCGGCCAGCGCCACGCCGACCGCCAGCGACAGCCCCGACCAATCGGACGGCGCGAGCGGCAGCGCGAGCGAGAAGGTCAGCGAGGCGCCGGGCGCGGCCTGCCAGCTGCGGCCGTGCCGGCCGCGCCCATGGGTCTGGTGCTCGGCCACCAGCAGGCAGGGTTGCATGTCGGCCGAGCGGCGCCCGAACGCGCCGCTTTCGACGCTGCGCCGCACCTGGGCGATCGACCCTTCCTCGCGGACTTCGCCGACGTTGCGCGCGCGTTCGAGCAGCGCGCTGTTGGTCGACGCGATGCGCTCGACCACCTCGACGCTCAGGCCCGGCAGGCGCGGCTCGAGCTGCGCCCACAGCGCTTCGGCGCCCCAGTGCAGCGGCGTCTGCGGCGGCGCGGGGATCGGATTCACCGCTTCGGCGCGAGCATGGTGCCGCGGCAGCGCTTCGAGCCGCAGCGGCATTCGTACTGTTTCTTCAGCTTGGCCGTGTAGCGCTCGTCGATGATGAGGCCATAGTCGTAGAACAGCTCCTCGCCCGGCTTCAGGGCGCGCAGCGACGTGATGAACACCCGGCCGTCGACCTCGTCGGCTTCGCAGTTGGGTTCGCAGGCATGATTGATCCAGCGCGCCGCGTTGCCGCCGACCTTGGCGTCGATGACATGCGACGCGTTGATGTGGAAGTAGAAGGTGTGGGTCGGGTCGCTCGGGTCGTGCGGGTGGCGGCGCAGCGCCTCGGGCCAGGTGATGATCTCGCCCTTGTATTCGATGATCACCTCGCCCTTCGGGATGGGTACCAGCGCAAACACGCCCTTGCCGTGCACGCCGGAGCGCCGCACCTGGATGCGCCGTCCGGCGGCGGGTTGCGCGGGGGCGCGGGGGGTCTTGGCGGCACCGGCTTGCGTCATCGACTTCTTTGGGTACATTGAATTTGTGGGCGCGCGCGCGTACGTGTGTGCGCGCGAGAAGCCCGGATTGTATTGAAGTCACCATGACCAAAACACTCATCATTGCCGAGAAGCCTTCCGTCGCCCAGGACATCGTGCGCGCGCTCACGCCGTCGGTGGGCAAGTTCGACAAGCAGGCCGAGTACTTCGAGAACGAGCGCTATGTCGTGACCTCGGCGGTCGGCCACCTCGTGGAGATCAAGGCGCCGGAGGAATACGACGTGAAGCGCGGCAAGTGGAGCTTCGCCCACCTGCCGGTGATTCCGCCGCACTTCGACCTCGCGCCGATCGACAAGGCAAAGACGCGCCTGAACGCGGTCGTCAAGCTCGTCAAGCGCAAGGACGTGACGCAGCTCATCAACGCCTGCGACGCGGGGCGCGAGGGCGAGCTGATCTTTCGGCTGATCGTGCAGTACGCCGGCGGCGACAAGAAGCCGATCGACAAGCCGATCAAGCGGCTGTGGCTGCAGAGCATGACGCCGCAGGCGATCCGCGACGGCTTCGAGCAGCTGCGCAGCAACGAGGAACTGCTCGGCCTGTCGGACGCCGCGCGCAGCCGCAGCGAGGCCGACTGGCTGGTCGGCATCAACGGCACCCGCGCGATGACGGCGTTCAACTCGCGCGACGGCGGCTTCTTCCTCACGACGGTGGGCCGGGTGCAGACCCCGACGCTGTCGATCGTCGTCGAGCGCGAAGAGAAGATCCGCAAGCACGTCGCGCGCGACTACTGGGAGATCAAGGCGAGCTTCGCCGCCGAGGCCGGCGAGTACGAGGGCAAGTGGTTCGACCCGAAGTGGAAGAAGAACCCCGACGACGCGGAGCAGCGCGCCGACCGCCTCTGGACCGAGGCCGACGCGCAGGCGATCGCGCAGGCTGTGCGCGGCCAGCCGGCGAGCGTGAGCGAGGAGGCCAAGCCGAGCACGCAAAGCGCGCCCGGGCTGTACGACCTGACGACCTTGCAACGCGAAGCGAACTCGCGCTTCGGCTTCTCGGCCAAGACGACGCTGTCGATCGCGCAGGCGCTGTACGAGAAGCACAAGGTGCTGACCTACCCGCGAACCGACAGCAAGGCACTGCCCGAGGACTACGTCGGCGTCGTCAAGAAGACGATGCAGATGATCGCGAGCGAGGACCTGCCGGGACCGCTGCGCGCGCTCGCAACGCATGCGAAGAAGGCGGTCGATGACGGCTATGTGAAGCCGAACAAGCGCATCTTCGACAACGCCAAGGTGTCGGACCACTTCGCGATCATCCCGACCCTGTTGGCGCCGAAGAGCCTGACCGAGATCGAGGCCAAGCTCTACGACATGGTCGTCAAGCGCTTCCTCGCGGTGTTCTACCCGCCGGCCGAGTTCATGGTCACCACCCGCATCAGCACGGTGACCGTGAAGGCGCAGAGCCACAGCTTCCAGACCAATGGCAAGGTGATGGTCAAGCCCGGCTGGCTCGCGGTGTACGGTCGCGAGGCGCAGGAGGACGACGCCAACCTGGTGGCGGTGAAGGCGGGCGAGTTGGTGCGGGTGGAGAGCGTCGACGTCAATGCCTTGAAGACCAAGCCGCCGGCGCGCTACACGGAAGCGACGCTGTTGTCGGCGATGGAAGGCGCGGGCAAGCTGATCGAGGACGACGAATTTCGCGAAGCGATGCAGGAGAAGGGACTGGGCACGCCGGCGACGCGCGCGGCGATCATCGAAGGCCTGCTGATGGAGAAGTACATGCATCGCGAAGGCCGCGAGCTGGTGCCCACCGCCAAGGCCTTTCAGTTGATGACCTTGTTGCGCGGCCTGCAGGTCGAGGAGCTGACCAAGCCCGAGCTCACCGGCAACTGGGAGTACCAGCTCGCCGAGATGGAGAAGGGCAAGTTGAGCCGCGCGACGTTCATGGACGAGATCGCTGTGATGACGCAGCGAATCGTCGCCAAGGCCAAGGAATACGACCGCGACACGATCCCCGGCGATTACGCGACGCTGGCGACGCCATGCCCCCACTGCGGCGGCGTCGTCAAGGAGAACTACCGCCGCTTCACCTGCACCGGCAAGACCGCGAACGACGAGGGTTGCGGCTTCTCGATCAGCAAGATCCCCGGTGGGCGCAGCTTCGAGCTCGACGAGGTCGAGCAGTTCCTCGCCCACAAGAAGATCGGCCCGCTCGAGGGCTTTCGCTCCAAGGCCGGCTGGCCGTTCACCGCCGAGCTCAAGCTCGCATTCGACGACGACATCAAGAACTGGAAGCTCGAATTCGATTTCGGGGAAGACGCCAAGCGCGAGGGTGAATCCGGCGAGCCGGTCGACTTCTCCGGTCAGGAAAGCCTGGGCGCCTGCCCCAAATGCAAGGGCCATGTGTACGAGCATGGCGCGAGCTACGTCTGCGAGCACGCGGTCGGCGCGCACGTCACCTGCGACTTCAAGAGCGGCAAGATCATCCTGCAGCAGCCGGTGCCGCGCGAGCAGATGAGCAAGCTGCTGGCCAGCGGCAAGACCGAGCTGCTGGAGAACTTCGTGTCGAACAAGACCCGGCGCAAGTTCAAGGCGCGCCTGGCCTACGACAAGAAGGAAGGCAAGGTCAGCTTCGAGTTCGAGCCGCGCGCGGCGAAGGTGCCGGCGAAGAAGGCGGCGAAGAAGGCGGCGTGAGTTTGCGGTGGCGGTGCATGTTGGGGTTCGCTGCGCTCACCGCCAACCTACGGCCAGCCGCGTAGCCGCGTAGGTTGGAGTGAGCGCAGCGAACTCCAACGCGCGTCACTCACCAAACAGCCCGGCCGACTCGACCGCCAATCCCCAGCCCGGATCGATCTGACCCCGCTCGATGTAGCGATGGATCGATGAATGCGGCCAGTCGCTGGCCCGCCGCGCATACCCGTGCTTGACCGGATTGAAATGGATGTACTCCACGTGCGTGCGGAGGTCGTCTTCGTCGCGGATCAGGTGCTCCCAATACCGCCGCTGCCAGACGCCGCGCTCACCACGCGCCACGCGACTGCTGCCAATGCGCTCGCCCTTCGGAACCTGCCTGGAAAAGCGTTGCTTGATGAGCATGATTCGCGTGGCGAAATCCGCGTCGCCTTGCGGCAGCGTCATCAGCAGATGCAAATGGTCCGGCAGGACGACGACCGCGTCGATGTCGAATGGATGCCTCGAACGAACCACGCGGAAGCTCTCACGCAGCGCATCGACGTGATCGGTCAGCGTCGAGCGGCTGCGGTCTGCGGCGTTGAGGGTGAAGAAGTAGGTCGCTCCTGCAACGTCGGCTCGGCGATAGCGCATTGCGCAAGTATGGCGTGTCGGGTCGTGGCGCCGCGTTGGAGTTCGCTTCGCTCACTCCAACCTACGCCGCTGGCCGTAGGTTGGCGGTGAGCGAAGCGAACCCCAACGCTCGTCACTACACCACGCGGCGGTGGGCGAGCGCCGGCAGTTGCGCCCGCACTGCGGCGATGCGCGCGACGTCGATCTCGGCCATCACCACGCCTTCGCCCTCGGCCAGCACCGACAGCACCTCGCCCCAGGGGTCGACGATCATGCTGTGACCCCAGGTGCGCCGTCCCGTCTCGTGGCGGCCGCCTTGCGCCGGCGCGATCACGTAGCACTGGTTCTCGACCGCGCGGGCGCGCAGCAGCAGTTCCCAATGGGCCTGGCCCGTCGGGTAAGTGAACGCTGCCGGCACGGCGAGCAGGTCGCAGGGCGGCTCGCCTTCGGTGAAGCTCAGCGCCCGGTAGAGCTCGGGAAAGCGCAGGTCGTAGCAGACGCTCAGGCCCACGCGCAGCGTCTCGGCCTGGAAAGCGACCGGCTCGGTGCCGGCGCGCAGCACGCGGCCTTCGTCGTGGCTCTCGCGGCCGTTGTCGTAGCGGAACAGATGCATCTTCACGTAATGCGTCGCCAGCGTGCCGTCGGGCGCGTAGACGCAGCAGGCGTTGAGCACATGCTCGGTGTCGCCGCTGCCGTCCTCGATGCGCAGCGGCAGCGTGCCGCCGATGACCCAGACCGCGTGCGTGCGCGCCGCTTCGGCGAGCGCGCCCTGGATCGGGCCGGCGCCCAGCGGCTCGGCGAGCGCGAGCTTGTCGCGCTCGCTCGCCCCCATGAAGCAGAAGTACTCGGGCAGGGCCACGAGTTGCGCTCCGTCGCGCGCGGCCTGGGCGATCAGGCGGCGCGCGCTCGCGAGGTTGCGCTCGACGCTCGGGGTCGAGACCATTTGCAGCGCGGCGATCTTCATCGGTTGACCTTCTCGACGTCGGGTGCGGCCTCGCCGAGCTTGCGCTCGACACGGTCGATCTTCGGGTCGGCCCAGGGGCCGGTCACATGGAACTCGCGCGTGCCGGCCTGGGTCAGCGGCTTGCGCAGGAACATCTGGGCGAGGAAGGTGCCGAGGCCGACCGCGGGGTTGATCACCGCATAGGCGAGCGATGCGGTGCCGGCGTTGATCTCGGGGACCACGACGACGCGCAGGTCCTGGGTCTCGTGCGCGATGTCGGCGCTGCCTTCCATCAGCACCGCGGCCTGCACGCCGCGCATGCGCAGGTTGTTGGTGTGCGCCACGCCCTGGGCGATGGTCACGTCGCCGCTGAAGTTGTCGAACGCGAAGCCTTCCTGGAACACGTCACGGAAGTCGAGCGCCAGCCGGCGCGGCAGCGACTGCAGGCTGAGCACACCCAGCAGCCGTGCGGCGCCCGGTTGCGCCTTCAGGAACTGCCCGCTTTCGATCGCCACGTTGACCTGGCCCGACAGGCTCGGGTAGTCGAGCGCGAGCGGCGAGCCGAGCCAGGCCACCTGGCCGGCGAGGCTGCCCTTGCCGCCGCGGATCGCGTTCGGGGTGCCCAGGCGCTCGAGCAGCCCGCCGCCGTCGGCGAGGTCGAGCTTGAAGTTGAGCACCGCGCGCCGCCGCGCCGTCGCCGCACCGCCCGCGGTCGCGCCGACCGCGGCCCAGTTGCCGGTCGCGTTGAACTTCGCTTCGGGCGTGGTCATCGCGAGCCGGTTCAAGCGCCATTCGCGCACCGCGTCGCGCCCTTCGCCGCTGAGCCGGTTGACCGCTTCGACCTCGACCCGGCCGAGCCGCTTGCCGCGCAGCTCGAAGTCCTCGACCACGATGTCCAGCCCCGGCACCGCCGCCGGCTGCTGGTCGAGCAACTGCGCGACATCGTCGGCGTCGCTCTTCGGCAGCGACAGCCGCGACAGCCGCGCGTAGACCCGGCCGGCGCCGCCGCCGCGGCGCGACGGCCGGTATTCGACATAGCCGTTGAGCTGGTCGGCGTCGAGGTTGGCGCGCCACAGGCCGTCGTCCTGCGAGACGCCCGCCACCACGCGGCTGATGTGGCGCGAGCCGAACACCAGGTCCTGCGCGCGAACCGCCAGCGTGGTCGGCGCATAGCCGCCGAACGACGATGCCTCGGCCGCCGCGGCGGGGGCGCTGCCGGCGCCCCCCCACAGGCGGCCGGCCAGGGTGTCCCACGCATCGGCATTCAGGCTCGCCAGGCTGATGTTGGCGGCGACGCCGCTCGCCGGCGTGGGGGCCGGCTCGAACACGCCGATGCCGCCGCGCAGCACCTTCGGCGATTCGCCGCCAAGCTCGCGCTGGTACTGCGCCTGGATGATGCCGCCGAGCTCGAAGCGCAAGGTGTCGCGCGGCGTCTGCCCGCTCGCGAGCGTTTCGGCCGCGAGCGTGCTCTGATAGCGCAGCGGGAACGCGGTGTCGGCCGGCTTGCGCAGCGGCGCGGGCAGCTCGGACGCCATGCCGACCAGGTTGCTGGTGATGCCGACTTCCGAATGCCCGTGGACGATGCCGAGCGTCATGCGGTAGGCGGCCTGACCGTTGAGCGAGGCGGCGAGCCGCGACAACGCGCCGATCTCCGGCGCGCGTCGCAGCCCATCGGCAGTCACCGTGCCCTGGCCGTTGAAGCGCAAGGACCCGTCGGGCTGGATGCCGCCGGCGAAGCTCGCGTCGCCGCCGAGCAGGCGCGCCGATCCGCCGGCGATGCCGAAGCCCTTCTGGTCGAAGTCGATGCGCGCGCGCGCTGCGCCGAACAGCGGCGTGTCGGGGCTGATGCGCAGGTCGTTGCCGGCGAGCGTCACGCTGCCCTTGACCGTCGACTTGTCCACATCGCCGAGCGGGATGCTCAACGCGAGCTTGAGGTCGGCGGTGCCGCTGCCGCTCGCATGGGCGAGCGCCTTGCCGGTCCAGGCGCCGACCGGCGAGGCATTGACGAAGCGCAGCATGTCGGCCAGCGGCCCGCGCCCGCTGCCGTCGAGCGCCAGCACCGAGCGATCGAACAGGTTGCGGATGCCGCCCTGCACTCGCGTCAGTTCGACCCCATAGACCAGCGCCCGCGCATTGCGGATCTCCATCGATGCGCGGTCGAACACGAGCTCGCCGCTGAGGTGGCTGAACGCCGGCCACGGCGATTCGCGCGCCGCTTCGGCGCCGCTCGCCGGCATCGACGGCACATAGGCGAAGTTCACGTCGTCGACATGGGCGGCGATGTGGAACTCGCCTTGCTTCGGATCGCGCACGCGGTGGAACGGAAAGTCCCACAGGTCGCCGCGCACCCGCACCGTGACGTTGCTGACACTGCCGCCCTGGACCGCGCGCTCGACGTACTGGCGGGTGTCTTGCGGAATTCCAAGCGGCAGGTAGCGCGCCACGCGCGACGCAATGCCGCGGCCGATCTTGCCGTCGAGCTCGATCTGACCGGGGAAGCGCCCACCGCGGGCGACGCCGCTGCCCGCCCCGGTGCTCCAGGTGGCGCCGACCTCGCCTTGCGCATCGGCGTTGGCGAACTTCGCGTTCTTCACCTGCAGCGTCACCTTGCTCGCTGCGGCCGGGGACTTCGGCGTCTCGATGCGCCACTGCAGCAGCGCGCTCAGCTGGTCCATCGGCAGCACCGCGTCTTCGAACACGCCGGGAAACTCGAGCGCCCCGCCGGCCATCGCCAGTTGCGCTTCGCCGCCTTTCTCGTTCGCGCTCAAGGTGATCGACGCGTTGCGCAGACCGGGGCGACCGACCGCGTCCGCCTCGCTCGACGCCTTGGCCGCGAGGGCGAGGCCGCTGAGCACGCCTTTGACCTGGTATTGGGCCGGCTGATCGAGCGCGCCGTCCCATTGCGCGGCGAAGCCGCTGAGGATGCCCTGCGGGTTCAGCTCGGCCAGCAGCTTGCGCACCGCCTCGCCCAGCGGCACGCGCGAGGCCACCTGCGACATCAGTGCGAGGTCGAGGCGCTGGGCGCTGAACTCGCCGCCGCTCGGTTCATGGCCCTCGCGCTGGCGCCAGGTGAGCTTCATGTCGCTGCGCGGCCAGCGGATCGCGTCGCCGGTCACGAAGCCGAACTGCTGCGCCGCCAGCGTGAAGCCGTCGGCGTCGCGCTGGCCCGCGAGCCGCCCTTCGATCTGCGCCAGCGCCAGCGGCTCGACCTCGCGCGACAGGCGCAGCACCACCTCGCGCAGCGCGAGGTCGACCGTCGCGCCGCGCGCCTGGCCGTCGCGCACGTCGAGCCAGGCGCGCAGCGCGCCGTCGCCTTCGCTCAGCTCGAACGGCAGCGTCACGTGGCGGCGCAGCTCGCTCACGTCGGCGCGCGGCAGCTCGGCGTAGGCGAGGCCGCTCCAGTGCCGCCAGTCGCCGCTGTCGCCGAGCAGCGGCTGGGTGAAGTTGGCGCGCAGGCTGAAGCGATCGCCCCATTCGGCGGGCGGCGTGGCGTCGATGCGCATGTCGTGGCGGCGCAGCCCGTTGCGAACGACGATCTGCACGTCGGCCAGCGCGAGCGGCGGCGCGCCGCGCTGCTCGTCGCTCCAGCGCAGCGAGCCGCCGCGGATCACGAACTCGTGCTGGTTGAAGAACCAGTTGGCGGCGCGGTTGTCGCGGCCGCTGCCCGGGCCGCTGAAGTCGATGCCGGCCACGAGCACATGGCCGCGCGCATCGCGCCGCACCTCGAGGTGCGCGCCGTCGATCAGCAACTGCTCGAAGCGCAGCTCGAGCGCGAACAGCGAGCGCGCCGACAGCGCGGCCACGACGCGCGGCAGCGCGAGCGCGGGCCGCTGATCGGCGTCTTGCAGCACCACGTCGCGCAGTTCGACGGCAGGCATCCAGCCGCCCGAGCGCACGCTGATGTTGCCGATACGCAGCGGAACACCGAGCACGCGGCTCGCCTGCTCCTCGATTTGGGGGCGCCACTGTTCGATGTGCGGCAAAATCCCCCAGTGAAGTGTCAGCCAGGCGAGAAGCAATAAGCTCCAGGCCGCGACCACCAAACCTGCTGAGACCCGCGCGATCCAGCGCAGGCGCGCTGCGGTAAAGGCGCGCCGGCGGATCGGCGCAGGTGCAGCGGCAGTGACAGGCACAACGATGGACATGAACGAGTTGGGGAGCCGGCAAACGGCGGGGCAGTGTGCGGATCGACACCGCGCTGGGTGCTTTTGTTCCACCTCCGGATCTGATTCCCCTTCAGTCCCCGGTGCCGCGGCAATCTAGCACAGACGACCCCAGCAGTCCCATGGATTCCGCGCCGGCCGTCCCCCTCGATGCATTGTCCCCCGACGGGGCCACGCTCGCATCGCCTTTGCCGCTCGCGCCGGCCGAGCACAGCCGCTTCGTGCGGCGCGTGCGCCGGCGCTACGCCGCCGAGCTCGCGCTGCTGCCGGCGGGCCTGCCGCGCCGCGACGGCGTGACCGCGCTGGTGCAGCGGCTGTGCGGCGACGGCCGCGGTCTGGCGAGTGCGCTGCGCGTGGCGCGCCAGCTGGTGCTGGAGCGGCTGGCGGTGCTCGACATCGAGCAGGGCGCGACGCTGGAAGACGTCACCACGGCGATGACCGAACTGGCCGAAGCCACCCTCGACCTCGCGCTCGCGCAGGCCCAGGCCGAACAGGACGAGCGCTTCGGCGCCCCGCGCAACGAAGCCGGCCAGCGCATCGACTTCTGGGTCGTCGGCATGGGCAAGCTCGGCGCGCGCGAGCTCAACGTCTCGTCCGACATCGACCTCATCTACGTCTACGAGGAAGATGGCCAGACCGACGGCGCGCAGCGGATCTCGGCGCACGAGTACTTTTCGCTCGTCGCGCGCAGCCTGTACACGCTGATCGGCGACAGCACCGACGACGGCTTCGTCTTTCGCGTCGACCTCGCGTTGCGGCCGAACGGCAAGTCGGGCCCACCGGTGGTGAGCCTGGCGATGCTCGAGGAATACCTGCAGGTGCAGGGCCGCGAATGGGAGCGCTTCGCCTGGCTGAAGAGCCGCGTCGTCGCGCCGCGCGAGAGCGTGCGCAATGGCCGCGCGCTGGCGCTGCGATCGATCGTCGCCGCCTTCGTCTACCGCCGCTACCTCGACTACGGCGTGTTCGAAGGCCTGCGCCAGCTGCACCGCAAGGTGCGTGACGAGGCGCAGCGGCGCGCCGCGGGCCGGCCCGAGCGCGCCAACGACGTGAAGCTGTCGCGCGGCGGCATCCGCGAGATCGAATTCATCGTGCAGTTGCTGCTGGTCGTGCGCGGCGGGCAATTCCCCGAGATCCGCACCCGCTCGACCCTGAAGGCGCTGGACAAGCTCGCCGCCGGCGGCCTGATGAAACCCGAGAGCGCGCAGCGGCTTGCCCAGGCCTACACCTTCCTGCGCCGCGTCGAGCATCGCATCCAGTACCTCGACGACCAGCAGACCCATCTGCTGCCCACCGCCGACGGCGACCTGGGCTGGATCGCACGCAGCCTCGGCCTGTCGTGCAACGCCGACGCCTGCGAACTGCTCGATTGCCTGTGCGAAACGCGCGAGGCCGTTGCCACCGAGTTCGACCTGCTGCTGCACGATGGCCGTGCGCCCGGCAGCGCCAACGGCAACGGCGGCTGCCGCAGCTGCGCTCCGGCGCCGCAGCCGGTGGACAGCGAGGCCTTCATCGAGCGGCTGCCGCCGGCGCTGGCCGAGCGGGTGCAGCCCTGGTGCGAACGCCCGCGCATCCAGGGGCTGCGCGACGACACCAAGGTGCGCCTCGCCAAGCTGCTCGGCCGCGCCGCGCAGGCGGTGCACGAGGGTCGCTGCACGATGGACGCGGCGATCCGCTTCATCGACTGGCTCGAGCCGCTGCTGCGCCGCGACAGCTACCTCGCGTTGCTGGTCGAGCGTCCGGCCGTGCACAACCGGCTGCTGCGCCTGCTCGGCCTGGCGCGCTGGCCGATGCGCTACCTGATGCTGCACCCCGGCGTCATCGACGAGCTCGCCGACGAGCGGCTGCTGCACGGCCGCTTCGAGCCGGCCGAGTTCATCGGCGAGCTCGAGGCGCGTCACCGGGCCTGGGAGCGCAGCGGCCAGGCCGACGAGGAGTCGCTGCTCGACACCTTGCGCCGCGCCCACCACGCCGAGGTCTTTCGCACGCTGGTGCGCGATGTCGAAGGCCACATCACGGTCGAGCAGGTGGCCGACGACCTCTCGGCGCTCGCCGACGCCGTGCTCGACATTTCGATCCGCTGGGCCTGGAAGCACCTGAAGCAGGCGCACCGCGATGTGCCGCGCCTCGCGGTGATCGCCTACGGCAAGCTCGGCGGCAAGGAGCTCGGCTACGGCAGCGATCTCGACGTCGTCTTCGTGTACGACGCTGCCGGGGAGCCCGATGCCGATCGCGCTGCCGAGGTCTACGGCCTGTTCGTGCGCAAGCTGATCAACTGGCTGACGCTGCGCACCGCGGCC
>DASXQQ010000151.1:0-12985 GCA_036507085.1 Piscinibacter sp.
GATGACGAGCTGGCAGGCCACGACCTTCCTGATCGGCGAGTTCTTCACCGAGGACGACGCCAACCCGGTGTTCACGGTGGCCGACGGGCTGATCTGGCTGCGCCAGAGCGTGCAGCGCAACTCCATGGTCCGCAAGATGGAGATCATGAAGATGCGCGGCCAACCGACGCTGCCCGGGCTGCACACCTTCCGCATCAGCACCGCCGGCATCGAGGTGTTCGCGCCCGCCCGCTCCGCGATGGCGGCGGACGGCAGGGTGGCCTCGACAGCGCCCGCTTCCCGGTTGCTGATGGGCGTGCCGCGCCTGGACGACATGTTGGGCGGCGGCTTGCCGCGAGGCTACTCGGTGCTCGTTGCCGGCCCTTCGGGATCGGGCAAGAGCATCCTGGCGGCGGCCTTCCTGGCCGAGGGCGCGCGCAGCGGCGAGACCGGCGTCGTGGCGGCCTTCGAGCAGCACCCGTACCGGTCGCGCAACCGCACGCTCGCCGACCTGATCGAAAGCGGCCGCGTGGGTCTGGTCGACACCCGGGCGCCCGATCTCTCGATCGATGAGATCGTGAGGCTGCTCATGAGCGAGATCCGCCGGCTCAAGGCGAGCCGCGTCGTCATCGACTCGCTGTCGGGCTTCGAACTCGGCCTGGCGCCGACCTTCCGCGACGACTTTCGCGAATCGCTGTCGCGCCTGGTCGCCTCCCTGGCTGGCGAAGGCGTCACGGTGCTGATGACTTCCGAACTCGAGGACCGTTACATCGACCTGCGCTTCAGCCCTTATGGCACCGCCTTCCTGACCGACGCGATCATCGTGCAGCGATACATCGAGGTCGACAGCCGGCTGCGGCGCGTGATGGCGGTGGTCAAGGTGCGGGCAAGCGCCCATTCGGACCAGTTGCGCGAGTTCAGCATCGACGACGGCGGCATCCGCATCGGCGAGATGCTGCCCGACCAGGAAGGACTGCTCGGCGGCAGGCCGACGAGAAAATTCCTGCCCCCTGGTTGAGTCTGTCGCCGTGACCAAGAACCCTGACCGCAGCGAGAGCGCCGTCGCGTCGGCTGCGCGCGAGCTCGACCAGTTTCGGCGGCAAGCCGAGCAGGCGCGTGCGGCACTGACCCGGCTGCAACAAGACGTGGTCGAGGCAGAGAGCCATCTGGGCAGCGTCCAGGCGGCCCAGCTTCTCGAGGCCAATGAGCAATTGGTGCTCGCCGCGCTGCACGCCCAGACCGAAGCCGAGACCACCGCCCGGGCGCTGAACGACGCGTCGCGATCCGCCGAACTCGATGCACTGACCGAACTGCCCAATCGCGTGCTGCTGCTCGACCGCTTCGCGCACGCCATCGCCAGTGCAAGGCGCCGCAGAGCCCGCCTGGCGCTGCTGTTCCTGGACCTCAACAACTTCAAGCAGATCAACGACACGCTCGGCCACGCGGTCGGCGATCAGGTGCTCCAACTCGTGGCGCAGTGCCTCGTGTCCTCGGTTCGCGAAGCGGACACGGTGAGCCGCCATGGCGGCGACGAGTTCCTGATCCTGCTCGCCGAGCTGTCTCAGGCGTCCGACGCGATCCTTGTCGCCGACAAGGTGATCGCGGCACTCGGTGCCCCCAACCGCGTGGGCAACCATGTGCTGCGCCTCGCGGCGAGCATCGGCATCAGCATCTACCCCGATGACGGTGAGGATGCCGACACGCTCATCGACCGGGCGGACGCCGCCATGTACCGCGCCAAGAGGCAGGGGCTCGGCAGTTTCGTCTTCCATGGCGAGGAGCCTCCGAGCGAGCGAAGGCTGCGAGCGCCGGCACTCGCATCGCTGCAGCGCCCCTTGACCGACTACGAGCTGGCCCTGGCCGAGCACGAGCGCCGGCACGCGCAGCGGCAAGAGGCGAACGAGCAGCTGGTGCTGGCCGCCATCAGCGCTCAAGAACTGCAGGCCGCCGCAGAGCAGGCGCAGCGGCGGCAGACGGAGTTCCTGGCCGTGCTGGCGCACGAGCTGCGCAACCCGTTGGCGCCCATCCGCACGGCGGCGGCACTGCTGGGCCGGGTCCGCACCGACGAGCCGCTTCTGCTGCGGGTGCAAACCGTCATCGAGCGGCAGGTGGCGCACATGTCGCGCTTGCTCGGCGACCTGCTCGACGTATCGCGCATGAACACCGGCACGCTGAGGCTCGAACGCCGGCTGGTCGACATGGCCGGCCTCATCGACGAGGCGGTCGATGCCTGCCGACCCGCGATGGACACGCGCCTGCAGCATTTCGGCGTCCACGTGCCCGCTGGTGCGCTCGACGTGCACGGGGACCCGGTTCGCCTCGTGCAGATCCTCAGCAACCTGCTCGACAACGCGTCCAAGTACACGCCGAACGGCGGCGAGATCGCGCTGTCGGTCGGGGTCGCGGGCGATGCCATCGAGATGACCGTGTCCGACAGCGGAATCGGGATCACGGCCGAGGCACTGCCGATCGTCTTCGAGCCCTTCGTGCGGGACCCCCACGCCATCGACCTCAACGGGGTGGGCCTGGGCATCGGGCTCACGGTGGTGCGCGAATTGGTCCAAGCGCATGGCGGCAAGGTGGTCGCAAGCAGCGCCGGCAGCGGACTCGGCAGCCGGTTCGTCGTCACGCTTCCTCGGGCCCTGCGCCTGCCATCCACCAGCAGTTAGCCCGGATGCCCGAGCGTGCCCTTCCGCACAGACAGGGTCGGATCTCGGGCCTAGATTGGGAGCGTGACCACCGCCGCCAGGAACAACGGCGGCCCGAGGTGGCCAAGCCGATCCAAGGGGCCCGACATGACCAAGACACACCGCAATACAGGCGCGAACGGATTCGACAGCTTGCGCGACGACGGGCGCACCCGAACCACCGCCTTCCATGCCGAACAGGCGTTCACGCGGGACATGGTGCCGGTGAACGTCGATGCCCTCGTCTTCTGGCAGGTGCGCGACGCGCAGAGAGCGGCGCTTGCGACCACGCAGGACGGGCAAGCCATCGACTGCGTGGCGCAGACGTCGCTGCGCGAGACGATCGGCTCGTCGATGCTTGCCGCGCTGCTCTGTGATCGCCGGCCCGCCGACCGGCAGCTGTGCGAGGAGATCGGGCGCAAGGCGATCGAATCGGGCGTGACCGTTCGCTGCGTCGAGATCCGCGATGTGGCTGTTTCCCCGGCACGGCAGGCCGAGGATGATGCGCGCTCGCTTCTTGCGCTGCGCCTGTGCCTGGCGCGACATCGCGTCCGTGCGGCGCAGGCGAGGAACGCCGGCAACGTCGTCGAAGCCGCCGGGTCCCAAGCCGACCCGGCCGACGCGGCGCGCATTCGTTGGCGCGGAGAAGTCCCCTGGATGCGGCTGAAGCGCATGTGCGGCATTTGGCCCGCCACGAAGGGCTTGATCTGATCGACAACGCAGCGGCAGCCCACGCCCATGCGAAGCGCGGACGACATCGCTGCGAAACTGCTCGGAGCGCCCTACGGCTCGCTGGACGAGCGCACCCGAAAGGTCGCGCGCCATGTCGCCGAGCGCCGGCACATCGCCAGAAACCTTCCCGAAGAATTCGCCAGCGCCTCGACGCGGGGCGCGCGCGCCGCCGACGCGGTGGCGCGCTTCGGCGGGTCATGGGTCTTCATCGCCCTGTTCGCGTTGACCATGGTGGTCTGGGTGATCTTGAACTCATGGGTTCTGATCAAGCACGACGAGAGCTTCGATCCCTATCCGTACATCCTGCTCAACCTGTTCTTGTCGATGTTGGCCGCCATCCAGGCGCCCATCATCTTGATGTCGCAGAACCGGCAGTCGGAGAAGGACCGCGTGAACGCGGAACACGACTACGAAGTCAATCTGAAGGCTGAACTCGAAATCATGCTGCTGCATGACAAGGTGGACCTGTTGAGGGAAGGGCAATGGCACGAGTTGCTCGCCCTCCAGAACGAGCAACTGAAGTTGCTGCAAGACTGCTGCAGGAGAGGTCCGCATGCCGCCCGGCGCCGAAAATCGCCTGATCGCGCTGCTTGCGCACCGGGACCGCGTCAATCCGTTGCACGACGAGCTGGCCGCTGACGGCGCGGCTGTGCGCTGGCGTACAGACCCACGATCGCAAAGGGTCGACGCTAACCAGGATGGTTCGTCAGAAGGAGATGCAATGAACTCAGTCAAGATTGCGGCAATCGCGCTGATCATCGCCGGCGTCCTGGCGTTGGCGTATGGCGGCTTCAGCTACACCAAGGAGACCCATCAGGCCACGCTGGGACCGATCAAGCTGTCGGTCGAGGAGAAGCAGACGGTCAACGTCCCGATTTGGGCCGGCGTGGGAGCGGTCGTGATTGGCGGCGTGCTCCTGCTTCTTGGAAGCAAGAAGGACTAACCGTTGCTCCCACCTCTTGTCAGACCCTGCTTTGCAGCGATGCGTTTTGGCCGCGGAAGCAACCCGATCGCCAACGCGGTACCCACCAAGATCATGGCGCAGCCGGTCACCATCCGGATGGTCAAGGTCTCACCCAAGAACATCGCCCCCCACGCGACGGCGAAGGCTGGAATCAGGAAGGTCACCGAGATCGCCTTGGCCGGGCCGATGTGGGCGATCAGGCGAAAGTACAGCACGTAGGCGACGCCCGTGCAGGCGAGCGCGAGCAGCGCCGCGGCAGTCCAGGCCGTGGCCGAAAGCGTCGCCTGCGGCCAGAACGCGATGGCGGGTGGCAGCAGCACGAGCGCGGCCGACAACTGGCTGCCGGCAGCCACCGCCAGCGGCGCGACGCCCCCCAGGCGCTTCTTCGTGAAGCTCGCCGACACGCCGTAGAGCAGCGTCGCCGCCAGGCAGGCGACCACGGCCCAGCCCGAGCCGCCGGGCTTGAAGCTCGCCTTGTCCCAGGCGAGCCAGAGCACGCCGGCGAAGCCGATCGCCAAGCCCAGCCGGCGCGACGGCGTGAGCCTGTCGTCCAGCCACAGCCACGCGATCACCGCGCCGAACAAGGGCGTGGCCGCGTTGAAGATCGATGACAGGCCCGCGCTGATCGACAGCGCGGCGTAGCTGTAGCAGAGAAAGGGCAGGGCAGAGTTCAGGATGCCGACGATGAAGATCGGCCGCCAATGCGCACGCAGCACGCCCACCTGCCCGCGCAGGCGCAGCAACGGCACGAGCAGCAGCGTTGCGCCGATCACGCGCACGGCGGCGAGGGCAACCGGCCCGAACTCGCCGGCGCCCATGCGCATGAACAGGAACGATGCGCCCCACAGCGCGGCCAGCGCAACGAGCTCGGCGAGGTCGGATGGTTTCATCGAGGCTCTCTGGATCAAACAGCGACGCCTTCAAGCGCCAGCAGGGCCCGCTTGCGATCCACGCCGGCGGCGTAGCCGGTGATCGCGCCGCCGCGGCCGATGACGCGGTGGCAAGGCACGACGACCGACAGCGGGTTCTTGCCGACTGCCGAGCCGACGGCGCGCACCGCCTGCGGCGAACCGACCTGCCTCGCGATGTCGCCGTAGCTGCGGGTCTGCCCCGGCGTGATGCCGAGCAGCGCCTGCCACACGCTGCGCTGGAACGGTGTGCCGTGCAGATCGAGCGGCAGCTCGAAGCGCGTGGTCTCGCCGGCGAAGTAGGCGGCGAGCTGTGCCGCGGCCGCATTCAGCAGCGCGTCGTCGCTGCGCTGCGGCGCGGGCAGCGGCCCGGGGTGGTCCTTCTGGCCCTCGAACCACACGCCGGCGAGTCCGCGTTCCGTGCGCGCGAGCAGCAGGGCACCGAGCGGCGTGGCGAGGGTCAATTGCGCGGTGCAGGCGGCGTGAATCGATTGGGTGGCAAAGCTCATGGTGTGTTCTCCAGACTGTTCCAAAGGCGCAGCACGGCGTAGGCGCGCCACGGCCGCCAGGCCTGGGCGATCGCATCGGCCTCGCGCTGCGAAGCGGTGTTGAAAAGCGTCTTCATCGCTTTGAGGACGGCGACGTCGTTGGGCGGAAAGGCATCGGGCCAGCTCAGCGCACGCATCGCGATGTAATGCGCCGTCCACGCGCCGATGCCGGGCAGGGCGCACAGCTGGGCTATCAGCGCATCGGGCGGATGGCGCGGCCCGAGCTGCTGCGACAGCGCCGGCCAGGCACGCGCCAGCGCGACGATCGCCTGCGCGCGCGTGCCGACGATGCCGAGCTCGGCGATGCGATCCGCTGGCGTGCGGGCGAGCCGCTGCGGCGAAGGAAACGCGCGGTTCACCTCGTCCCACGGCGTGGCGAGCGGCGTGCCGAAGCGCTCGACCACGCGCCGCGCCAGCGTGCGCGCCGCCGCCACCGTGACCTGCTGCCCGAGCACGGCGCGCACCGCGAGCTCGAACGCATCGACGCTGCCGGGCAGGCGCAGTCCGGCGTCGCCGGGCAGGCGCGTCAACGCGGTGGCAATGTTCTGCGGCGCCGCGTCGAGGTCGAGCCAGCGCCGCACCGCGGCGACGACGCGCGCGCTGAACGGCGCGAGTTCGGGCGCGAAGGCGAGCCGCAGCTGCGAGCGATCGGTGTCGAAGCTCGCGTCGACCCAGCCGGCGACATCGGCGACCGCGCCTTCGCGCAGGCTGCGCCGAATGCGCAAGGCATCGACCTGCTCGACGCCGGGAATCGCCCGCTGGGCGAGAAAGCGCGTCAGGCGCGCCACGTCGTACGGCGCGCGATAGCCGAGCGTCACGCTCACCGCTGTGTCGCTGCGCGGCGCGGCGTCGGCCGCCTCGCCGCGCAAGCGGCTCGGGCTCATGCGGTAACTGTCGGCGAACGCGGCGTTGAAGCGGCGCAGGCTGCCGAAGCCGCTGGCCAGGGCCACCTGAGACACCGGCAGATGGGTGTCGGTGAGCAGCTGCTTGGCCATCAGCAAGCGGCGCGTCTGCAGGTACTGCACAGGCGTCACCCCATGCTCGGCCTGGAAGATGCGCCGCAGGTGGCGGTCGCTGACTCCGAGCCGCGCCGCGAGCTCGGCGAGACTCGGCGTGTCGCCGCTCGCGGCGCGCACGTCGAGCCAGTCGGCGGCCTGGCGCGCGAGCGTTCGCGACGCGTCCATCACCGACCAGGCCAAGCCCGGCCCGGGCGCGATCTCGGGCCGGCATTTGAGACAGGGGCGGAAGGCGGCCGCTTCGGCCTGTGCCGGGGTCTCGAAGAAGCGGCAGTTCTCGCGCTTGGGCGTGCGCACACGGCAGATCGGGCGGCAATAGATGCGCGTCGAGGTGACGCCGACGAACAGGCGTCCGTCGAAGCGCGCATCGCGGGCGGCAAGCGCTTGGTAGGCGGCGTCGGCATCGAGGTTCATGGGTCCATTATGGCGAGCGAACGACGCGCGGCTCGCCGTTTTCGGACATGTCGGCTCGGCACTTCGTTCGTTCGTTCGTCGTATCTTCGAAGCGACGGAAGTCCGATCGGCAGACCTGGACGCTCGTCGGCCACATGGCGCCCGACATCCCCGAACCGGAGAACCACCTCATGTCCAAGCTCAGGATCAACAGCTTTGCAGTGTCCATCGATGGCTACGGCGCCGGCTTAAGCCAGAGCCTCGAGAACCCGCTCGGGATCGGCGGCATGGCGATGCACGAATGGGCCTTTGCCACGCGCACATTCAGGCAGATGTTCGGTGGCGACGGCGGCACGACGGGTGTGGATGACGATTTCGCGGCGCGCGGATTCACCAACGTCGGCGCCTGGATTCTCGGTCGCAACATGTTCGGTCCCGTGCGCGGACCGTGGCCCGACGACACCTGGAAGGGATGGTGGGGCGCCAATCCGCCCTATCACACCCCGGTGTTCGTGCTGACCCATCACCCCCGCGCATCGATCGCGATGGAAGGAGGCACGACCTTCCATTTCGTCACCGACGGCATCCACGCCGCCCTGGAGCGCGCCAGAGAGGCGGCCCAGGGTCGAGATGTGCGGCTCGGCGGCGGTGTCGCGACGATCCAGCAATACCTGCGCGCTGCCCTGGTGGACGAGATGCACCTGGCGATCGCCCCCGCCCTGCTCGGCTGCGGAGAGGCATTGCTCGCCGGCATCGACCTGTCAAGGCTGGGCTACCAATGCACGGAGCATGTCGGCACGCCGAACGCGATGCATGTCGTTCTGACGAGGCGGGGGCAGCAGAAGCCGTGATGCAGCTGGGCCTCGGCCGGGCAAGAACGGGTCGGCACACCGTGGATCGATAGCGGAGAGCCCATACCGTTCTTAAGTCACTGAAAGTGAAACACTTCGTCTCGGTGTGTCGATTGCGATCCCCGCCGTTCGTCGTCTTGATGGCGGCGCGTGGCTTGCCGCCGCCATTCGGCCAACACGTACAGGAGATTCGCCATGACGATTCAAAAGATCACCCCTTTCCTCTGGTACTCCAGGGAAGCGGAGGAGGCCGCGGCATTCTATGCAGCCATCTTTCCGGACTCGCGCATCACCCGGGTCACCGCGATGCCGAGTGAATCGCCGAGCGGCCCGCCCGGCTCCGTGAAGATTGTCGAGTTTGTTCTCTTCGGGCAGCCCTTCATCGCCATGAGCGCCGGGCCGCTCGACCCGTTCAACCACGCGGTGTCCTTCGTTGTCAACTGTGACGATCAGGCAGAGCTCGACCGCTATTGGAGCGCTCTTCTCGAGGGCGGCACGCCCGAGCAGTGTGGCTGGCTGAAAGACCGCTTCGGCCTCTCGTGGCAAATCGTCCCAACCGTTCTCGCAGAGATGATGGCCGCCCCCGATGCAGCCAAAGCCAAGCGGGCTGCGGACGCCATGCTGAAAATGGTCAAGCTCGATATCGCCGCACTGAAGGCGGCCTACTCGGGAACGACGAATTGACGAAAGGGCCGTCCACAATCTTGCATGCGAGGGCGGTCGGCTGCGCAACAGGCGGCGCTGGAGAGAACGGCCTCGAGATCACCGCATGATGCCGCTTGACCGGGCTGCCGATTGACGCCGCGCAGCGACGCACAGCGACGCGCGGGCATGCCCCCTGCCGCCTCGCTGCGTTACTCTAGGCTTCGGAGTGGCCGGTTGAATTCTTCAAGCTGGGTGGTGGCAGGTGCTTCCGCAAGTACCCTTCGGTGACGATCCCTTCCCCGGGCCATCGATGTCCACGGTCTCCGTGGCCACGGGAGTTCTCGATTGGTGACGCGCGTGCTGTCGTCGGCGTCCGGCGAGCACTGGCGCGCCTTCGACGCCGAGGCGCAGCTGCTGGCGCGTGCCTTGCGGGCCGTGCGGCTCACCGTGATGGTGGGCGCCTTGGGTGTTGGCAAGACGACGTTGCTGGTGACCGGCGTGCTGCCGTTGCTGCGCCGACGCGTCGGCGACGAGCACCAGCAGCCGGGCGGCGCGCCGCAGCTGGTGGTGCCCTTTCGCGACCGGCGCAGTCGCGTTCGGGGCGGCGGCCAGGGCGAACTGCTCCACTATGTCGACGAGTGGAACGAGGCGCCGCTGGATTCGCTGGCGCGGGCGCTCAACGAACTGCCAGCGGCCGCGCGAGCCCGCTTGGACCTCGCCGAAGCAATGTCGCCCGCGCGCCTGTCGGCCCTCAGCCAACGGCACGGCGGTGCGCGCCTGCTGTTCATATTCGATCATTTCGAGCGGCTGCTCGAAGGCGCGCAGCACATTCCCGACCTGCAGCGGTTCGTCGACGCGTGGGCTGCGGTGGTGCAGGCGCCCGACCTCAACGCCCATTTCCTCGTCGCCGTCGACGAGCACGCCTGGCCCCGGTTGCAGGCGCTGCGCGCCAGCATTCCGGAAGTCGAGTTGCAGGCCTTCCGCCTGCAGGCACGGTCCGGTCGCCAGATGCTGGAATCGCTGACCGATAACCAACAAGGTGACGGTGCGGCAAAGTATGAAGTCTCCGCCGCCGACTTCGAGGCTTCGATCGGTGCTCTCGTGTCGGAGGCGGCGAAGTCGGTGCGCGAGGCAGAGCCCCGGCTGGGGGACTTCGCAGTCTCGCTCAATGCAATCGTGTCGCGGGTGTCCAGCTCGGCCCGCCCCGCCGATCCGTCACCGTCTCCCGAGCCGACCTCGGCGAAACGGCAGGCCTTTGTGGAGGGCCCAGGCGCCCGGCTGGTTCGTCCTGCTGCCGCGGTGGCGCTGGCGCCGGATCCCACCGGGCCTGCGCTCGAGCGGAATGCGGCGGCGGACGAAGCCACGATTGCGGCGCCCGCGGCCGAAGCCGGGCGCCGAGCGACGGCTGCCCGAGTCGCCGAGGCCGAGCGCGCGCGAGAGGCCGCTGCCCGAGCCGCCGAGGCCAAGCGGGCTGCGGAGGCGGCTGAAGCGGCGCGACAGGCGGCTGTGGAAAGTGCCGCGGCCGAACGCGCCGCCGAAGCGGAGCGTGTGGCGCAGGCGCAGCGGGCCGCCGAGGCGGCGAAGGCCGCGGAAGCCGAGCGGCGCGCCGAGGCTGCCCGGCGGGCCGAGGCCGCACAACTGGCCGAAGCACAGAGACTCGCGCAAGCCCTCGCTGCGGCCGAGGCAGCGGCGGCCCGCGAGGCGCAGGCGCGCCAAGCCGCCGAGGCGGCGGTGGCCGCAGCGGTGGCCGAGGCGGCCGAGACTGCGCGTGCCAAGGAAGCCGCGCGGGCGGCCGACGAGGCAGACGCCCGCCGGGCCGTCGAGGCGCAGCAGCGAGTGCAGGAAGAATTGGTGATCTCTGCTGCCGCGATGTCGCTGCCCGAGCCGGGCCTCAGCGATGCGGCCGGCTTGCTCGCGCCTGCTGCTGCCACCGCACGGCCTGCGCGAAGGGGCCTGCTCTGGGGCGCAGCCCTGCTGGCCGCTGCGGCTGCGGCGGTGCTGTGGTGGCCCACACGGCCGACGCCGCCGGCCGCGCCGGTCGCCCCGCCGCCCGTGGCCACCGCGCCCGCATCGCCCGAGGCCGCCGCGCCGCCGCCCACGGCCGATTCGGCATCGGCGCCTGCGCCAGCGTCCTCGCCCGCATCCGCGTCCGCCGCCGATCTCGCCCCTGCCGAAAGCGGTCGCTACGAAGTGGTGGCGGCCACCGCCGACGGCAGCCACGCCCGCATCGCGCGCGAACTGGCCGGTGCGCTGTCCACCGAGGCCACTGCCATGCGCGTCGTGCCCCTGGCCGACGGTACCGATCCGATCACCGCGCTGCAGGCGCCGGGCCGCCTGGCCATCGTCCGCTTCGACGCCTTGCGCGCGGCCCGCGGCAGCGCGGCGCCGCCGATGCGCGTGCTGACGCCGCTGTTTCCGGAAGAGGTGTTGTTCATCGTCCGCGCCGATTCGCCGCTGAAGTACATCCACGAGCTTCGCGGCCGGCGCCTCAGCATCGGCCCGGTCCAAGGAGATGGATCGCACACGGTGCGCGAGATCTACCGGCACCTGTTCGGCGCGGAGATGACTGCGCCCGCGCAGCTCGACAACGACCAAGCGCTGGCCGAACTGGTGGCCTTTCGTTCGATCGACGCGATGGCGATCGTCGAGCCGCAGCCCTCGGCCTGGTGGGCTTCGCTCGATCCGAGCACCGCGCGCCGCCTGCGGCTGTTGACGCTGGACCCGCGCCACCCGGCGGACCGCAGGCTGTTGCAGGCCCTCGGCACGTCGGTGGCCCGCACCAGCGCGGGGTCCACGAAGGGCAAGCCAACGACGACGCCGGCCGTGATGTCCTTCCTCGTGGCGTCCGGCGAGGGCGATGCGGACGTCGGCCGGTTGACGGCGATGGCCCGCGCTTTGTGCCGCGAACTGCCGCGGCTACGCAAGCACGGGCATCCAAAGTGGCGCGGGCTGCAACCCGCGGCGCAGCTGGACACCGGTTGGCCCGTGGTCCGGCCGGTACAGTCGGTGCTAAGCCGCTGCGCGCGCCGCTAGGGCAGTGTTCGCGCGTCGATCTGCACGCGGGAGTGAAGGTCCCTTCAACACCACCTTGATGCTGGTCGGTGCCGACGCGCCGCTGACGGTGCTGATGTACGGGCGCATGCGTGAAGGCGCGAGCCCGGTCATCAATGCGGTCAGCCTGTTCCTGATGGTGGCCTCGGCATGCCTTGCGTTGCTGCTGATGCGCGCCGGTGACCGCAAGTCCTCACGGGCCTCGCAGTGAACGACGTGCCGTATCACGCCTGAGCATTCAACCAGCGTGACTGCGGCTTCTGCTGCCCACCTTTCACCTGCGAAGGTCCGCTTCCGCACGAGGCGAATGTTCTGCAACGGCGTTGTCCGCAGCATTTGTAGGGTGGGCAAAGCGAAGCGTGCCAACCGGTCGGGTTGAGCGCCGCCCACGGGCCGGCGAGATGGTGCCGGCAAGGCGGTGGCCTCCCGTGGTCGCTGAAGGTCAGCTACCTGGTGAAGGGGCCAGGGCCGGCTTGCCGTCACAGAACCAGACGCAGGCGAACGGTCACTTTCCCGCAGCTCGACGCAGCACCTCGGTTGCATCAGCAGGCGATGAGACTCAAGGCGCCGAAGCGCACTTCAGCATAGCGGTGATCATCACGCACAACGCGCCGTACCGATGGCCGTGCGCAGCACATGCCAATGTCACCAGTGGCACTCGGCAATGCAGGTCTACACTTCCATGTGTGAGTCGACGCCTGTGACGATCACTGCAGTGGTTGCCTCGCAGGTCGGACTGCGTAGGAGTTGCGCATGGCCCTGGGTGCCGACCCGAGACAAAACCAGCTGCTTGCGGCGCTGCCCGATGCCGAATGGGCGCACTGGCTGCCGCAGCTGGAAGCCGTGGACTTGCCGCTCGGCAAGGTGCTCTACGAATCCGGCAGCAAGTTGACCCATGTGTACTTTCCGACGACCGCGATCGTCTCGCTGCTGTACGTGATGGAAGACGGCGCCTCGGCCGAGATCGCGGTCGTCGGGCACGAGGGCCTCGTCGGCATTTCGCTGTTCATGGGAGGCGAAACGACGCCGAGCCGCGCGGTCGTGCAAAGCGCCGGCCACGGGTTCCGGCTGAACGCGAGTCTGATGATGCAGGAGTTCAACCGGGCCGGGCCGGTGCTGCATCTGCTGCTGCGCTACACCCAGGCCCTCATCACCCAGATGTCGCAGACAGCGGTGTGCAATCGCCACCATTCACTGGACCAGCAGCTGTG
>DASXQQ010000152.1:0-13858 GCA_036507085.1 Piscinibacter sp.
GTCGGCGACGGGGTCGCGCTGATCGTCGCCGAGAGCTACTTGCAGGCGAAGGACGCGGCCGAACTCGTCGAGGTCCTTTACGAAGAACTGCCGGCGGTGATCGACATCCGCGGCGCCGAGACCGCCAAGTCGGCGGTGCACGACGACGTGCCGAACAACGTCTGCTACGACTGGGGCCACGGCAACAAGGACGCGGTCGACGCCGCGTTCGCCAAGGCGGCCAAGGTCAGCAAGCTCGAGTTCACCAACAACCGCCTGATTCCCAACGCGATGGAGCCGCGCGCGGCCAACGCGCAATACACCCGCCACGACGACAGCTACACGCTGTATGTCGCCAACCAGAACCCGCACGTCGAGCGGCTGCTGATGAGCGCCTTCGTGCTCGGCCTGCCGGAGTCGAAGGTGCGGGTGATCGCCCCCGATGTCGGCGGCGGCTTCGGCTCGAAGATCTTTCTCTATCCCGAGGAAACCGCGCTGGTGTGGGCCAGCAAGCGCGTCGGCCGGCCGATCAAGTGGACGGCCGAGCGCAGCGAATCCTTCCTCGCCGACGCGCACGGCCGCGACCACGCGACCACGGCCGAGCTGGCGATGGACGCGCAGGGCAACTTCCTCGCGCTGCGGGTGAACACCATCGCCAACATGGGCGCGTACCTCTCGACCTTCGCGTCGTGCGTGCCGACCATCCTCTACGCCACGCTGCTCGCCGGCCAGTACAAGACGCCGGCGATCTACGCCGAAGTGAAGGCGGTATTCACCAACACCGCGCCGGTCGACGCCTATCGCGGCGCGGGCCGGCCCGAGGCCACCTACGTGGTCGAACGCCTGGTCGAGACGGCGGCGCGCGACATGAAGATGGACCCGGCGGCGATCCGGCGACAGAACTTCATCACCGAGTTCCCGTACGCCACGCCGGTGGGGCTGACCTACGACACCGGCAACTACGCGGCGCACCTGAACAAGGCGATCGAACTCGCCGACGTGGCCGGCTTCCCGGCGCGCAAGGCGGAGTCGGCCGCCCGGGGCAAGCGGCGCGGACTCGGCTATGCCTGCTACATCGAAGCCTGCGGCCTCGCGCCGAGCAACATCGCCGGCGCACTGGGCGCGCGTGCGGGCCTGTTCGAGGCCGGCGAGGTGCGCGTGCACCCGACCGGCACGGTGACGGTGTTCACCGGATCGCACAGCCACGGCCAGGGCCATGAAACCACCTTCGCGCAGGTGGTCGCGGCCAAGCTCGGCATCCCGGTCGAGAACGTCGAGATCGTGCACGGCGACACCGGCCGCGTGCCCTTCGGCATGGGCACCTACGGCAGCCGCTCGATCGCGGTGGGCGGCACTGCGATCGTCAAGGCGGTCGACAAGATCATCGCCAAGGGCAAGAAGATCGCGGCCCATCTGCTCGAAGCGGCGGACACCGACATCGAGTTCGAGAACGGCGAGTTCAAGGTCGCCGGCACCGACAAGAAGGTGCCGTTCGGCTCGGTCGCGCTGACCGCCTACGTCCCGCACAACTACCCGCTCGACAAGCTGGAGCCGGGGCTGAACGAGAACGCGTTCTACGACCCGACCAACTTCACCTACCCGGCGGGCAGCTACGTCTGCGAGGTCGAGGTCGATCCCGAGACCGGCAAGACGACGGTCGCGAAGTTCACCGCGGTCGACGACTTCGGCAACCTCATCAATCCGATGATCGTCTCGGGCCAGGTGCACGGCGGCGTCGCGCAAGGGATCGGCCAGGCGATGCTCGAAGGCTGCGTCTACGACCCGGCGACCGGCCAGTTGCTGACCGGCTCGTACATGGACTACGCGATGCCGCGCGCCGATGACTTGCCGAGCTTCACCGTCGACCACACGGTCACGCCCTGCACCCACAACCCGCTCGGGGTCAAGGGCTGCGGCGAGGCCGGCGCGATCGGCTCGCCGGCGGCCTTCATCAACGCGCTGACCGATGCGATCGGCGTGCGCGACATCGCGATGCCCGCGACGCCCGAGCGCGTCTGGCGCGCCGCCCGCCACTGAACCACTTCGCACAAGGAGCAACCATGTACAGCTTCGACTATCAACGCCCCGGCGACCGCGCCGCGGCGGTGGCGGCGATCCAGGGCGACGCGCGTTACCTGGCCGGCGGGCAGAGCCTGGTGCAGGCGATGAAACTGCGCCTGTCCTCGGCCGAGCGGCTGGTGGACCTGGGCGGCATCGCCGACCTCAAGGGCATCAAGGTCGACGCCGGCAACGTCGTCATCGGCGCAATGACCACGCATGCGACGGTCGCCACCTCGGCCGACGTGCGCAAGGCGATTCCCGCGCTCGCCGAACTGGCCGCAGGCATTGCCGACCAGATGGTGCGCAACATGGGCACGCTGGGCGGGTCGCTGGCCAACGCCGACCCCGCGGCCGACTACCCGGCGGCGGTGCTCGCCCTCAACGCCACGGTGCAGACCAACCAGCGCAGCATCGCCGGCGAGGCGTTCTTCACCGGCCTCTACGAAACCGCGTTGCAGCCGGGCGAGCTGATCACCGCGGTGAGCTTCCCGATTCCGCAGAAGGCGGCCTACGTGAAGTTCAAGCAGCCGGCATCGCGTTTCGCGCTGGTCGGCGTGTTCGTGAGCCAGGCGCCGGCGGGCATTCGGGTGGCGGCGACCGGCGCGAAAGGCAGCGTGTTCCGCGTCAAGGCGATCGAAGACGCGCTGGCCGGCAGCTTCACCCCCGAGGCCGCCAAGGCCGTCAAGGTGCCCGAGACCGACATCAACGGCGACATGCACGGCAGCGCCTCCTACCGCGCCGCGATGATCAGCGTGATGGCGTCGCGCGCGGTGGCGGCCGCGCTGGCTCGATGAACCTGCCGACCTCGGTCGATGCCGTCGTCTCGCTGCTGGCCACCGAAAACTATGTGTGCGACCGGCGGCTGGCGACGGCCCTGTTCCTGAGCCTGAAGCTGCAGCGCCCGCTGTTCCTCGAAGGCGAGCCCGGCGTCGGCAAGACCGAGCTCGGCAAGACGCTCGCGCGCTGCCTCGGCACCGCGCTGCTGCGGGTGCAATGCTACGAAGGGCTTGACGTGGCGCAGACCGCTTACGAGTGGAACGTCGCGCGCCAGATGATCGAGATCCGCCTCGCCGAGGCCATCCACGACACCGACCGCGAGCGGCTGACGCACAACCTCTATTCCCGCGCGATGCTGATCGAGCGGCCGCTGCTGCAGGCGCTGACGCAGGACGAGTCGCCGGTGCTGCTGATCGACGAGCTCGACCGCGCCGATGAACCGTTCGACGCCTTCCTGCTCGAGGTGCTGGCCGAGAACCAGCTGACGATTCCCGAGTACGGCACGGTGCGCGCCGTCGCCGCGCCGATCACCATCATCACCAGCAACCGCACCCGCGAGATCCACGACGCGCTGAAACGCCGCTGTCTCTACCACTGGGTCGACTTTCCGAGCGTCGAGCGCGAGCTCGACATCGTACGGCGCAAGGCGCCGGGGGCGTCGGAGCGGCTGTATGTGCAGGTGGTCGAGTTCGTCCAGCGCATGCGCACGCTCGACCTGTTCAAGGCGCCGGGGGTGGCCGAGACCATCGACTGGACCAACGCGCTGGTGGCGCTGAACGCGATCCGCCTCGACCCGGCAACGGTGCAGGACACGCTGGGCGTGCTGCTGAAATACCAGGACGACATCGCCAAGCTGCACGCCGGCGACACGGCGAAACTGCTCGATGAATTGCGGGCGCGGGCGCTGCTGGATTGAGGTGCGCGTTGATCGCCGAGAACATCGTCCACTTCGCGCGCGTGCTTCGCAGCGCCGGCATGCCGATCGGGCCGGACCGGGTGCTCGCGGCGATGGCCGCGATCGAGCAGGTGGGGCTGGACCGGCGCGACGATGTGCACGCCGCGCTGAGCGCGGTGATGCTCGACCGGCATGAGCAGCAGGTGCTGTTCGACGCCGCCTTCGACGCCTTCTGGCGCGACCCCAAGCTGCTCGAGCAGCTGATGCTCCTGCTGCTGCCGAAGATCAGCGGCCGCGGCGACAAGGAACGCCCGCCGCGCGCCAATCGCCTCGCCGAGGCACTGGCCGCACCGCCGTCGCTCAAGCCGCCGAACGCGGCCAACGAGACCGCGAAAGAGGAACTGCAGTTCGACACGAGCTTCACCTTCTCCGACCGCGAGCGGCTGCAGCAGGCCGACTTCGAGACGATGACCGCGGCCGAATTCGAGCTCGCGAAAAAGCTCGCCGAGCAGGTGCCGTTGCCGGTGCACCCGGTGCGCCGCCGCCGCCACGAGGCGGCGCCGCGTGGCCGGCTCGACGTGCGCGCGACGATGCTGCGCATGGCGCGCCAGCCGCACACGCTGGCGCCGGCCTACACCCGGCCGCGCAGCGAACTGCCGACGCTGGTGGTGCTGCTCGACATCTCGGGCTCGATGGAACGCTATGCGCGCCTGCTGCTGCATTACGTGCACGGCCTGACGCGGCGCTACCTGAGGGTCCACACGCTGACCTTCGGCACGCGGCTGACCAACATCACCCGCTGCCTTCGGCACCGCGACCCCGACGTGGCGCTGAAGCTTGCCGACCAGCAGGTGAGCGACTGGAAAGGCGGCACGCGGATCGCGTCGTGCCTGGCCGAGTTCAACCAGCGCTGGGGGCGCCGCTTGCTCGGCGCCAACGCCGCGCTGCTGCTGATCACCGACGGCCTCGACCGCGACGAACATGGTGACCTGGCCGCCGCCGCGGCGCAGCTGCGCCGCACGGCGCACGAGATCGTCTGGCTCAACCCGCTGCTGCGCTTCGACGGCTTCGAGGCGCGCGCCGCCGGCGTGCGCGCGCTGCTGCCGAACGTCGACCACTTCCTGCCGGTGCACAACCTGGCGAGCCTCGCCGACCTCGGCCGCGCGCTGCGTGCACCGAGACGATCCACTTACTCACTGCGCGATTGAACCCTCATGGAACTGCAAGGCGAACGACTCATCCCGGCCCCGGTGGACAAGACCTGGGCCGCGCTCAACGACCCCGAGGTGCTGAAGGACTGCATCGCCGGGTGCGAGTCGCTGGTGCGCAACGGTGCCGACGGCTTCGACGCGCTCGTCGCGGTGAAGGTCGGCCCGGTCAGCGCGCGCTTCAAGGGCAAGCTGCAGATGACCAACGTCCAGGCGCCGAATAAGTACACGATCAACTTCGACGGGCAGGGCGGGGTGGCCGGCTTCGGCAAGGGCTCGGCTGACGTGTCGCTCACGCCCGAAGGCGACAAGACGAAGCTCAGCTATGCGGCGCGCGCCCAGGTCGGCGGCAAGATGGCGCAAGTGGGTTCGCGCCTCATCGATGCGGCGGCGGCGAAGATCACCGATGATTTCTTCAAGGCCTTCGAGGCGCGGCTGCAGCCCGCGGGCGAGGCGCCATCGGTGCCCGCGGAGGCTGAAGCCGGCACCCCATGGCTGTGGTGGGTAGTCGGTGCGGCGGTGCTGCTCGCGCTGCTGTACTTCGTCATGCGTTAGGTCGGTACCCCTTACCCGTTCTTGCGAGAGCTTCAATGGCCGTTCCAACGTACGACAAGTTCATCGAGCCAATCCTTCGCTACTTGGCCGCGAAGCCAGGCGGAGCTCCCGCGCGCGATGCACACGAGGCGGCGGCTCACGCACTAGCCCGAACGTTCGGACTAGCCGTCTCCGAAGCGGACCGCCAAGAACTCTTGCCAAGCGGCACTCAGCCGATCTACAAGAATCGAGCGGGTTGGGCACACGACCGGCTGAAACGAGCAGGTCTGTCAAGCAGTCCACGCCGCGGCTACTGGCAACTCACCGAACAAGGCCTTGCGTTCGCAAATTCACACGCAGCGCCTTTGTCCGCCAAAGATGCAGAGCAACTTGCCATCGGTTTCATGGATGTTCGGCTCAGGCCCGCCTCCGAGGGCGCGTCCCTCGCTTCGCCAGGTCTGGTACAGGCACCTTCGCCGGCCTCCACTGTCGCGAGTCCGGACGATCGGCTCGGGGAAGCGGTCTCCGAGCTACGCCGATCGGTCGCCGCCGAACTGCTCGAAACTCTGGGTTCGGTTTCTCCTTCGTTCTTCGAAACGATCGTGCTCGACCTCCTGCATCGCATGGGCTATGGCGCCAGTCGCGCCGATCTTCAACGCGTTGGCGGGTCCGGGGATGGCGGTATTGACGGTGTCATCTCACTCGACAAGCTTGGGCTGGAGAAGGTTTACGTTCAAGCCAAACGATGGCAGCAAACCGTTGGTAGGCCAGAAGTTCAAGGCTTCTACGGCGCGCTAGCCGGTCAGCGTGCGAACAAGGGTGTGTTCATCACTACATCGGGCTACACGGCACAGGCCATCGAGTTCGCCAGGTCAGTCGAGCGTATCGTCCTCGTCGACGGTCCGCGCCTCGCCGAACTGATGATCGACAACGAGGTTGGCATATCTGCCCGCACTGTCAAGGTACCGAAGATCGACAGCGACTACTTCGATGAAGAATCGACCTAAACCTTCAGTCGAGCGGACACCCAACGGCGGGGCACACTGGTGCGCTCCGTCATTGTCGGTAGCGCCGTTGGCTGCCGCTCAACTCAAACGTTGAAGCCACCGCTCCGTGATAGCTCGCAAGCCTTTCCCATGCGCCTCTGAGCGCTCAAGCCGTGCGCGAACGCCAGTAGCGCGGTTTGCGGCGATGGTGCGCCACGGCCAGAATCGTCACGGTGCTTCCCAGCACCTCGTAGATCACCGAGTAGGGAAACCGATGCAACACGCGCTTGCGGTTTCCCTCGTCGTCCGCGCCCTTGGCAAGCGGCGCGTCCGCAATGCGGTCAATCGTTTCGAACACTTCGGCTCGAAACGCCTCTGCGATCAGCAAGTTGCGTTCGCGGTACCAAAGGAATGCGTCGCCAATGTCGTCCTCGGCCGCTGGGGCGAGTTCAACAACATAGCCGCTCACAGGGCTCTCAGCCGAGCCTTGGCTTGGTCCCAGGGCACGGCTCGCGCCGCCCCAGAGCGCAGTTCGCTCCTGCGCTGGCGAATCTCGTCTGCCCACGCCTTTGCCACGCTGGCTTCATCCTCGCCGTCCAGGCTGTCCAGCAGCGCAAGCACCACCGCAGACCTCTCGTCCGGCGCAAGTGCAAGCGCTTCGTCAATCAGGTGGTCCACACGGGAAGTCATGAGACAAAGTCTAGCAGCGATGGTGTGCCCAGTGGCTTCCAACCCTTGCGTCGAGCGGACACGCGACGGCGGGGCACGTTGGCTGGTTTCTTCACCGTCTGCGGCCCCGTTTTGTGTCGCTCACGTCAGACGATAGAGGTTCCGATGGACAGTCTCGATCTGCAGGTTCTCGCCCAGGCGCGCGACTGGCTCGCGCAGGGGCACAAGGTGTGGCTGGTCACGGTGATCGAGACCTGGGGCTCGGCGCCGCGACCGCCCGGTGCGCTGCTGTGCCTGCGCGGTGACGGCCTGGTGGTCGGTTCGGTCTCGGGCGGCTGCGTGGAGGACGATCTGATCGAGCGCGTGCGCCATGGCGAGCGCGTCGACACGCCGTCGCTCGTCACCTACGGCGTCACCAAGGAAGAAGCGGCGCGTTTCGGCCTGCCCTGCGGCGGCAACCTGCGGCTGGTGCAGGAGCCGCTGCGCGACGCAGGGTGGATCGACGAGATCCTCGAGCGCACCGCGCGCCATGAACTCGTGGCGCGCACGCTCGACCTGCAGACGTCCGCGGTTGCGGTCGAGCCCGCGCGGCGCGGCGAGGAATTCGAATTCGACGGCCGCACCCTGCGCTCGGTGTTCGGCCCGCGCTGGCGGATGCTGATCATCGGCGCCGGCCAGCTGTCGCGCGTGCTCGCACAGATGGCGTTGCCGCTCGACTTCGAAGTCACCTGCTGCGACCCGCGCGAGGAATATCACCTGACCTGGGACGTGCCCGGCACGAACTTCAGCAAGGCGATGCCCGACGACCTGGTGACCGAGATGCAGCTCGACCCGCACAGCGCGGTGGTGGCGGTCACCCACGACCCCAAGCTCGACGACCTGGTGCTGCTCGAAGCGCTGAAGTCGCCGGCCTTCTACGTCGGCGCGCTGGGCTCGCGCCTGAACACCGCCCGCCGCAAGGAACGCCTCGCGCTGTTCGACCTGACGCCGCAGGAGATCGATCGCCTGCACGGCCCGATCGGCCTGCACCTGGGAGGTAAGACGCCGGCGGAGATCGCGGTGGCGATCCTCGCGGAGGTCATAGCCGTGCGCAACGGCGTGGTGCTCACGCAGAAGAAGGAAGGGTCGTCGATGCCCGTTCGCGCATGAGTGACGCAGTGACCCGCCGCGCCAGCGGCAGCTTCGACGTCAAGCTGGGTCCACAGCCCCTGAGCCACAGCGAAGCCGATCCGCTGCTGGGCCGGATGTCGATCGACAAGCAGTTTCACGGCGAGCTCGAAGGCATGAGCCAGGGCGAGATGCTGAGCGCGATGACCGCGGTCAAGGGCTCGGCCGGCTACGTCGCGATCGAGCGTGTCAGCGGCACACTGCACGGGCGCAGCGGCAGCTTCGTGTTGCAGCACATCGGCACGATGACGCGCGGCGCGCCGCAATTGAGCGTCACGGTGGTGCCGGATTCGGGCACCGGCGAGCTCGCGGGTCTCGCGGGCCGGATGGCGATCGAGATCGCCGACGGCAGGCATTCCTACACCTTCGACTACGCGCTTGGCGCGACGTCGTGAAGGCGAATCGCCGGCGTCAAGGCGTGCTGCCGCACGCCGCAGGCTCGCCTCGCTGCAGCGTCTGCAGTCGCTGACCGATCTCATCGGCGAGCCGCGCCACCGCGCGCCGATGGGCCGCGGCCAGCGCCGGGACGCCACCATCGGACACGCTCTCTCGAATCGAGCTGCGGCAACCGAGCGCGACCGCAGCGCGCGCCGACGGCGCCAGCGACCAGAGGCTGTCGATGCGCGCCTCGCGCCCGGAGATCGATTCGAAGCGCTGCACGTCGACGCGAACCTGCCAGGTCGTCGCGGCCGGCCGCGCCAGCGTGCGCGCATCGGCGGCACCCCAGCGCGCGACGAGCCGCTCGGTGAGCGCGCTGCGCAGCTCTTCGCGCAGCGGCGCGGCCCAGCGCTCCTGCTCCAGCACGATCAGCGAATCGTCGGCGGCGCGCAGCATCCATTGCGGCTGGTCGGCGTAGGCCGGGACGGTGACCGGCAGAACGTCGATGGGGATCGGGTTGGTGTTCGGCGCTGACACCGGTGCGGGCGCATCGCTCGCGAGCAGGGTGTGGAAGCGGTCGGGCTTCGAGGCGGCGCAGGATGCGAGCAAGGCGCAGGCGAGGAGGGTCGCGGCCCTCACCCTCGCCCGCTCCCGCAGAGAGAGGGGACAGGCCAAACGCGCCGTGGTCATCGCGACTTTTCTCCCGAGGGCAAGGCCGGGTCGGCGGGCTTGCCGCGCAGCACCGCTTCCGGGTGGCGCTGCAGGTAATCGCCGAGCACGCGCAGCGACTGCGCGGCGCGCTGCAGCTCGATCATCGTCTGTTCGACATTGCGCTGCACCGGCGCGCCGCCGTCGAGCACGTTGCGGTCGAGCCGCGCCAGCGACTCCTGCACCGACGCCAAGGTGCGCTGCACCTCGGCCAGCGTCTTCTGCGCTTCGGGCGAGAGCTGCGCGATCGCCGTGCGCGCTTGCGTCAAGGTGTCTTGCAGGCTGTGGCCGATCTCGTCGAACGGCACCTTGTTGATCTTGTTGACGATCTCTGCGATCTGCGGCTGCAGTTCGCTCAGCGTTCCCGGCACCGTCGGCACCACCGGCACGCGGCCGCGCATCGGCATCGCCACATGCGGCGCCTTCGGCGTGAAGTCGAGCGCCACGTACAGCTGGCCGGTCAACAGGTTGCCGGTGCGCAGCTGGGCACGCAAGCCGCCGTCGACCAGCCGCTTGAGGAACAGCGTGTCGGCGGCCGGGCCGGCGGCCGCCGTGCCGAGCATCGCGTCGCGCGCTGCGCCGACGCGCAGCGGATACAGGTTGGCCGTCACCTCGACCGGGAAGCGCCGGCGCGCGCGGTCGTAGTCGAGCGCGATGGCCTGCACGTTGCCGATCTCGATGCCGAGGAAGTCGAGTGGCGCGCCGACCGCGAGGCCGCGTACCGTCTGGTCGAACACCATCCGCACTTCGAGCGGCGGCCCGTCGGGCGGCGCCATCGCCGTCTTGCGGTCGGCGAACAAATGGAAGCGGCTGCCGGCGGGCGCGGGCGGCAGGTCGGTGCTCGCCGCCGGGCGCTCGAAGGCGATGCCGCCGGCGATCACCGAGGCGAGCGTCTGCGTGTTCAGCGTGAGCCCGCTCGCGCTGATCGTGAGGTCGATGCCGCTCGCGTTCCAGAACCGCGTCTGCGGGTTCACCAGCGGCTCATAGGGTGACTCGATGAAGACCTGCACCGACAGCTCGTCGGTCAGCGGATCGAGCGTGTAGCCGACAACGCGGCCGACGCGGGTGCGGCGGTAGAACACCGGCGAGCCGACATCGAGCGAGCCGAGGTCGGTGGCTTGCAGCACGTAGCTGCGCCCGGGCTCGCCGCGCAGCACGAAGGGCGGCGCCTCCAGCCCGACGAAGTGCTTGCGCGACTGCGTCGATGTCCCCGCGTCGACGCCGATGAAGGCGCCCGACAGCAAGGTGCCGAGTCCGCTCACGCCGGCGGTGCCGATGCGCGGCCGCACGACCCAGAAACGGGTGTCGTCGACTGCGATGTTGGCCACCGACCGGTCGAGCTGCACGCCGACCAGCACCCGCTTGCGGTCGTCGCCGAGCGACACCGTCTCGACGCGGCCGACCACCACCTCCTTGTAGCGCACCGCGGTCTTGCCCGGCTCCAGCCCTTCGGCGGTGCGGAACTCGATGACGACGCGCGGCCCGACCTGCAACAGGTGCTGGACCACCAGCGAGGCGCCGATGACGAGCGCGAGGATCGGCACCGCCCAGACGAGCGACAGGCGAAACGGATTCTTGCGCGCGACGATCGGCTCGGGCAGCGCGCTCGGCGCCGCCGGTTCGCCGGACTCGGGCGGCGTCGGTTCACTCATCGTCACCGTGCTCCTGCCAGATCAGCCGCGGATCGAAGCTGCGTGCCGCGAGCATGGTGAGGATCACCACCGCGGCGAAGGCGAGCAGCCCCGGCTCGGCCTGCACGCTCGCGAGCGCGCCGAAGCGGACCATGCCGCTGAGCAGCACCACCACATAGACGTCGAGCATCGACCAGTGGCCCACCGTCTCGATGACGCGGTACAGCCGCGCCCGTTCGGGCCGGCGCCAGGCCGGCGTGCGCTGCGCCGTCCAGGCCAGCAAGGCGAGCACGCTGATTTTCACGATGGGCACGGCAATGCTCGCGACGAACACGATGACCGCGAGCCCCCAGTCGCCGGTGTCCCATAACTCGCCGATGCCGCCGGTGATGGTGAAGCGCTCGCGTCCGAACAGGTTGGCGGTGCTCATGATCGGCAGCAGGTTCGACGGCAGGTACAGCAGCGCCGCGGCGGCGAGGAACGCCCAGGTGCGTTGCAGGCTGTTGGGCTTGCGCCCGTCGAGCGGGTGGCCGCAGCGCGGGCAGCGCAGCTTGGTCGGCGCCGTCTCGTCCATCGGCGCCGACGTCGTGAGACCGCAGCATTCGCAGCCGAGCAGGCGGTTCATGACGACACCCCGATCGCCGGGTACGGCGATCGACCCTCCGAGAGGGTCGGGCCTTGCTTGGGGCGGCCCGGCGCGGCGGCCCGCAGAGACCACACTGACGCTGGGTAGCTCATCTGCTCCACCACAAATGCCTCAGGCCGGCAGCCTCCAGCGCCGCCAGCAACAGCGACAGCGCGCCGAAGGCGAACATGCCCGGTTCGGCGCTGGCCTGCGCGAGGCCGGCCACGCGAACGATCGCGACCAGCGCGGCGACCATCAGCACCTCGACCATGTTCCAGCGCGACACCTCATGCAGCACGCGCATGCACCAGGCGACGTGGCGCGGTGCGCGATGCAGCTCCCGCCCGAGCGACGTGGGGGCCACGAACGGCAGCAGCAGCAGCAGGCGCAGCCCGATCAGCACCGCGGGCGCGGCGATCGCGGTCAGCGCGGCCAGCGTCGCAACCAGGTGTTCACCCTGCCGCCAGGCGGCGGCAATGGCGCCGGCCAACGTGGTCTCGGCCTGCTGGCCGCGCAGGCCGACGGAGACGATGGGGCTCAGGTTGGCGATCAGCAAGACGCACAGCGCGGCCAGCGTGAGGGCGAGCAGGCCCTCGGCGCTGAGCCGGTGGCCGCGCGCCAGCACCGCGCTGCAGCGGGTGCAGCGCGCCACGTCGTCAGCGTGCAGCGGCCGCCAGCGGTGCGCCGCCGCACACTGCTCGCAGACAACAAAGTCCTGCTGGAATCCCACCATGCCGGCTCTCGCGAAGTGATTGCGTCAGCCCGCAATGTGCCCGCGAAGCGCGCCCCCGACAAGCGGGGCGCATATCGCACGGGCAGAATGCGCGCCCAATGACCCCGCTCGCAATCACGCTGGTGCTGGCCGCCGCCGCCTGCCACGCCACCTGGAATCTGGTCGCCAAGAAGGCCGGCGGCGGCAACCACTTCGTGCTGATGGGGTCGCTGCTGGTGGGGCTTCTGTGGTTGCCGGTGGTGGTCTGGGTCGGGGTGCAGGCGGTCGTGCAGTGGGGCATCGCCGAATGGCTGATCCTCGCGGCGAGCGCGCTCGTGCACGTGCTGTACTTCCGCACGCTGCTGCACGGCTACCAGGTGGCCGACCTCACGGTGGTCTATCCGGTGGCGCGCGGCAGCGCGCCGCTGATGAGCTCCATCGCAGCGGTGCTGGTGCTTGGCGAAACGATGTCCTTCGTCAGCGCGGCGGGCGCGTTGGCGGTGGTGGCGGGCGTGTTCTTGATCGCGGGCGGTCCGGGCCTGTGGCGACAGGCCCATGAACCGGCGCAGCGCGACCGCGTCCACGGCGGCCTCTGGTGGGGCGGGCTCACCGGCGCGTTCATCGCGGGCTACACGGTGATCGATGGCTACGCGGTGAAGGTGATGCTGATCTCCCCCATCCTCGTGGACTACGTGGGCAACGTGCTACGCATCCCCATCATGCTGCCTTTCGCGCTGCGCGACCGCGCCGGTTTTGGTCAAGCGTGGCGGGCGCAGTGGCGTGCCGCGCTGGTGGTCGCCACACTCGGCCCGCTGAGCTACGTGATGGTGTTGTACGCGGTGCGATTCGCGCCGTTGAGCCATGTGGCCCCGGCGCGCGAGGTGTCGATGCTGTTCGCGGCGCTGCTCGGCGGCAGCCTGTTGGGCGAAGGCGATCGCCGGCTGCGGCTGCTGGGCGCGGCCTGCATCGCGGCGGGCGTGGCGGGTCTCGCGTTGGGTTGATGGCGGGCGCGTCCCCGGATGAAATCCGGGACGCATCACACGTTGCTCGTCGCCCGCACTTCCTCGATCGTCGTTACGCCGGCCAGCACCTTTTCGATGCCGTCCTGGCGCAAGGTGCGCATGCCCTCGGCCATGGCCACCTGCTGCAGCGCGTCGGCGCGTGCGCCGGTCTGTATCAGGCGGCGCAGCTCGCGCGAGATGACCATCAGTTCGTGGATGCCGGCGCGGCCCTGGAAGCCGGTGTTGTCGCAGTGCTTGCAGCCGGGGCTGTGGTGCAGCAGCACGCGTCCCTTGCTGCCGAAGCGCTCGACCCAGTCGGCAAGCAGGGTCTCGCGCGACGGGCGCTGTTCGACGCTGAACGGGCGCAGGTAGTCGCCCATCAATTCCTCGGTCTCGGCCTTGGTCGCCGGCCGCGACAGCCGGCAATGCGGGCACAGCTGGCGCACCAGCCGCTGCGCCAGCACGCCGAGCAGCGAGTCGGCGAAGTTGAACGGGTCCATGCCCATGTCGAGCAGGCGCGTCACCGT
>DASXQQ010000153.1:0-8756 GCA_036507085.1 Piscinibacter sp.
GCGCCTGGCGGTGGAAAACGAGCCCTCGCTGTGGCTGCTCGACGAACCTTTCGATGCGCTCGATGCCGATGGCGTCGCCTGCCTGAACCAATTGCTACTCGAGCATGCGCGGCGCGGCGGCAGCGTGCTGCTGGCGAGTCATCTGGGGGTGGACACGGCGATGCTGCAGGCCAGCGAAGTCGATCTCGATCGGTACGCTCCTTCGACAAGTTCAGGATGCGCGGGCCCTTCGACAGGCTCAGGCCCTTCGACAAGCTCAGGATGCGCGGGCCCTTCGACAGGCTCAGGGCGAACGGGAAGGGGTGACGCATCACCGAACCGAAAGACAGGTGAGAGTTCTCCTCCATCCGTTCGGACTGAGCCTGTCGAAGTCCCGTCTGGCCGAACAGGAAGGGTTGACGCCTGAGATGCGCAACCTGTTCATCGCCCTCTACCTGCGCGACCTGCGGCTCGCGATGCGTCGGCGCGTCGAGGCTCTGCTGCCGCTCGCTTTCTTCGTTGTCGCGCTCGCGCTCTTCCCGCTCGGCCTCGGGCCGGAGCGCGAGGTGCTGCGCCAGATCGGACCCGGCCTCGTGTGGGTGTGCGCGCTGCTCGCCGCGATGCTCTCGGTCACCCAGCTGTATGCCGCCGACTTTGCCGACGGCTCGCTCGAACAGATGCTGCTGTCGGGCCACAGCGCGATCGTCGTCGCCGCGGCGAAATCGGCAGCGCACTGGACCGTGACCGGAGCGCCGCTGGTCGTCGCCGCACCGATCCTCGGCGTGTTGTTCGACATGGACCACGCCTCGATCGCGGTGCTGGCGTTCTCGCTGCTGCTGGGCACCCCGGTGCTGAGCCTGCTCGGCTCGGTGGGCGCGGCACTGACGCTCGGGCTGCGCGGCGCCGGCATGCTGGTGTTCCTGCTGGTGCTGCCGCTGGCGATCCCCGCGCTCGTCTTCGGCAGCGGCGCGGTCGCGGCGGTCGACGGCGGCCAATCGGCCGGCGCCCACTGTTCGATCCTCGGCGCGCTGCTGATCTTCACCGCGCTGCTCGCGCCGCCCGCCGCCGCCGCGGCCCTGCGCATCGCGCTGGAATGAGCATGAACATCGGCCGTATCTTCAGCTTCGCCGCGCCGTCGCGCTTCGATGCGCTCGCCGCTGCGCTCGTCCCCTGGCTGTGGATCGCCGCGGCGCTGCTGGCCGCCACGGGCCTCTACATCGGCTTCTTCGTCGCGCCCACCGATGCGCAGCAAGGCGAGGCCTACCGCATCATCTTCATCCACGTGCCCGCCGCCTGGATGTCGATGATCATCTACCTCGCAATGGCCGGCTGGGCGGCGATCGGCTGGATGCTCAACGCCCGCATGGCGGCGATGCTCGCTCGCGCGCTCGCGCCGAGCGGCGCGGTCTTCACCGTCATTGCGCTGTGGACCGGCGCGTTCTGGGGCAAGCCGGCGTGGGGCGCGTGGTGGGTGTGGGACGCGCGCCTGACCTCCGAGCTGATCCTGCTCTTCCTCTACCTCGGCAACATCGCGCTCACCGAGGCGATCGACGAGCCGCGGCGCGCCGACAAGGCCGGCGCGCTGCTCGCGATCGTCGGCGCGATCAACATCCCCATCATCTATTTCTCGGTGCGCTGGTGGAACACGCTGCACCAGGGCGCCACGGTCAGCATGACGGCGGCGCCGAAGATGGCCGGCACCATGTTCGCCGCGATGCTGCTGATGACCTTCGCGTTCTGGGCCTACGCCTTCGCGGTGGTGTTCATGCGTGCCCGCGCCATCGTGGTCGAGCGCGAGTCGCACGCGGGCTGGGTTCAGGAGCGGCACGCATGAACTGGCACAGCGCGGCGGAGTTCTTCGGCATGGGCGGCTATGGCCTGTACGTCTGGGGCGCCTACGGCGCCACCACGGCGCTGATGACGCTGGAGCCGTGGCTCGCCGCGCGGCGGCGCCGGCGCGCGCTGCAAGCGGCGGTCGGGGAGTCGCAGCGATGAAACCGCGCTACCAGCGCCTCGCCCTCATCGCCGCCCTCGTCACCGCGGTGGGCGGGGCGAGCGCGCTGGTGCTCAATGCGTTCCAGAGCAACCTGGTGTTCTTCTACTCGCCGGCCCAGGTGGCCGCGAAGGAAGCGCCGGTGGGCCGCAGCTTCCGCCTCGGTGGCCTGGTCGAGGTGGGCAGCGTGCGTCGCGACGGCGTGACCGTGCGCTTCGTCGTCACCGACACCGTACAGGCCATTCCGGTGCGCTACCAGGGCATCCTTCCCGACCTCTTCAAGGAGGGCAAGGGCGTCGTCGCGCAAGGCCAGGTGGGCGCCGACGGCGTGTTCGTCGCGCGCGAGGTGCTGGCCAAGCACGACGAGAACTACATGCCGCCCGAGGCGGCCGATGCGCTGAAGCGCGCTTCGAAGGAGAGCCACCGGTGATCCCCGAACTCGGCCGCATCGCCCTGCTGCTCGCGCTCGCGGTGGCGCTGGTCCAGGGCACGCTGCCGCTCGTCGGCGCGGCGCGCGGCCGCAGCGACTGGATGGCGCTGGCGCGACCCGCGGCGCGCACGCAGTTCGCCCTCGTCGCCATCGCCTTCGCGTGCCTCGCGAGCGGCTTCGTGCGCAACGACTTCTCGCTGCTCTACGTCGCGACCCATTCCAACAGCACGCTGCCGCTGCCCTATCGGATTGCCGCGGTGTGGGGCGGCCACGAGGGCTCGCTGCTGTTGTGGCTCTTGATGCTCGGCGTGTGGATGCTCGCGGTGGCGCAGCGCAGCCGGCACCTGCCGCCGGCGTTCGTCGCGCGCATCCTCGCGGTCATGGGGCTCATCGCCTGCGGCTTCCTGCTGTTCATGCTGGTCGCCTCCGACCCCTTCGAGCGGTTGGTCCCGGCGCCGCCCGACGGCAACGACCTCAACCCGCTGCTGCAGGACCCCGGCATGGTCGCGCACCCTCCCATGCTCTACATGGGCTATGTCGGCTTCTCGGTGGCGTTCTCGTTCGCCATCGCGGCGCTGCTCGGCGGCAGTCATGTTGGCCCCCTAGGCGCTTCGCGCCGACCCCCCGAGGGGGCGCGTACGTCTTGGGGCGGCCCGGCGACATACCTCGATGCGAGCTGGGCGCGCTGGACCCGGCCGTGGACCAGCGCCGCCTGGGCCTTCCTGACGCTGGGCATCCTGCTCGGCAGCCTCTGGGCCTACAGCGTGCTCGGCTGGGGCGGCTGGTGGTTCTGGGACCCGGTGGAGAACGCCTCGTTCATGCCCTGGCTCGCCGGCACCGCGCTGATCCATTCACTGGCCGTCACCGAAAAGCGCGGCGCCTTCAAGTCGTGGACGGTGCTGCTGGCGATCGTTGCGTTCTCGCTGTCGCTGCTCGGTACCTTCATCGTGCGCTCGGGCGTGCTGTCGTCGGTGCATGCCTTCGCCACCGATCCGCGGCGCGGCCTGTTCATCCTCGGCTTCCTCGCCGTCGTGATCGGCGGCTCGCTCGCGCTGTATGCCTGGCGTGCGCCCAAGGTCGGGTTCGGCGGGCGCTTCGAAGCGGTGTCGCGCGAGTCGATGCTGCTCGGCAACAACGTGCTCTTCGTCGTCGCGATGCTGTCGGTGCTGCTGGGCACACTCTATCCGCTGCTGCTCGACGCACTGGGGCTGGGCAAGATCTCCGTCGGCCCGCCCTACTTCGAGACCGTCTTCGTGCCGCTGATGGCACCGGTGGTGTTCTTGATGGGCGTCGGGCCGCTCGCGCGCTGGAAGCGCGCCGAGCTGCCCGAGCTCGCGCGGCGCCTAAGGTGGGCCGCGGTGATCGCGGTCATCGCGGCGCTCGCTGCCGCCTGGCTTGGCGGGCGCATCACGTTCGGCGCGACGCTCGGCCTGCTGATGAGCTTCTGGATCGTCGCGTCCATCGGCACCGACCTGTGGGAGCGCGTGCGCCCCGCCGGCGGCGTGCGCGCGAGCGTGCTCGGGCGGCTGCGGCTGCTGCCGCGCGCGACGCTCGGCATGATGCTCGCCCACCTCGGCGTCGCCGCGTTCGCCTTCGGCGTCAGCATGGTCAACACCCACGAGGTCGAGCGCGACCTGAAGATGGCGGTGGGCGACAGCGCCGAGGTGGCCGGCCATGTCTTCAGCTTCCGCGGCTTTCGCAACCTGCAGGGCCCGAACTACGACGCGGTGCAAGCGCTGATCGAGGTGACGCGCGACGGCCGCCCCGTCGTGCTGCTGCGCCCGGAAAAGCGCATCTACCGCGTGCAGCGCAGCGCGATGACCGAGGCCGCGATCGATACGGGCTTCACCCGCGACCTCTATGTGTCGCTCGGCGAGCCGGTCGCCGGCGGCGCCTGGCTCGTGCGCGTCTACGTCAAGCCCTTCGTCGACTGGATCTGGGCCGGCTGCCTGCTGATGGCGCTGGGCGGCGCGCTGGCCGCAAGCGACCGGCGCTATCGCGCCGCGCAGCGGCAGGACCAGCCGGAGCCAAGCGCAGCCGGAGCCGGCGCATGAAGGGCCTGCGCTTCGTCGCGCCGCTCGGGCTCTTTGCGGTGCTCGTGTACTTTCTGTGGCGCGGCCTCGCGCTCGATCCGCACGCGCTGCCGTCGCCGCTGATCGACAAGCCGGCACCGGGCTTCGCGCTCAGCCGGCTCGACGACGCGGGCCGGACGATTCGCCGCCACGACATGCTCGGCAAGGTGTGGCTGCTCAACGTCTGGGCCTCGTGGTGCACCGCCTGCCGCGAGGAGCACGCGTCGCTGCTCGCGTTCGCGCGAACCCAGGCGGCGCCGGTCGTCGGCCTCAACTACAAGGACACGCGCGCCGAGGGCCTCGCCTGGCTGAGCCAGCTCGGCGACCCCTACGCCGCCTCGGCCTTCGACCGCGACGGCCGGGTCGGCATCGACTTCGGCGTCTACGGCGTGCCCGAGACCTTCGTCATCGACAAGCAGGGCGTGATCCGCTTCAAGCATGTCGGCGCGCTCACGCCCGAGCTCATCCGCACGCGCATCCAGCCGCTGCTGAAAGCGCTCGATGGCTGAATGTCGGCCCCCGGTCGCGGAGTACCGCGCCCGCCCCCCGAGGGGGCGCCGCCTTGCTTGGGGCGGCCCGGCGCGGCGGCGGCTCTGCGCGTCCTTGCTGATGTGCTTTGCGCTCAGTGTCGTCGCGAAGGACGCCGACAACGACGCGGCGATCGAGGCCCGGATGCTGCGCATCGCGGCGCAGCTGCGCTGCCTCGTGTGCCAGAACCAGAGCCTCGCCGACTCGAACGCCGGTCTCGCCGAAGACCTGCGCGAACAGCTGCGGGTGATGCTGCGCCACGGCGACAGCGACGAGCAGATCGAGCGCTACATGACGCAGCGCTACGGCGACTTCGTGCTCTACCGCCCGCCGCTGAAGGCGACGACGCTGCTGTTGTGGTTCGGCCCGGCGCTGCTGCTCGCGCTCGGGCTCGGCACGCTGGTCCTCGTGTTGCGCCGGCGCGCGCGGATGAGCGACGAACGCTTCGAACCCGATGCCGGCGATGACGAGGGGTCGCCATGACGCCCTTCGTGTTGCTGGCCGGGGTGCTGTGCGGGTTGACCGTGCTCGGGTTGACCCATCCGCTGTGGCGGCGCGGCGGTACGGCGCACGCGCCGGCGATCGGCCTGGCCATCACGCTGGCGGGGTTCGTGTTCGGCGTGGCCGCGATCGGCTACGCGTCGCTGGGTTCGCCGGACCATCTGGGCGTCGGCCCGCGTCCCGCGGCCACGGCGCTGGCCGCGGCAAGCCTCGCCCCGCCGCCGCGCAGTGACGAGGCCACGCGGGCGCAACTGTCGGCCCGCGTCGATCAACTGGCCGAGCGCCTGAAGGCCCGGCCCGACGATGCCGCGCTGCTGGCCGAGCTCGCCGTCGCGATGGCCGCTGCGAACCCGCGCAGCCTGCAGGGCGAGCCGGCAGCACTCGTCGCGCGCGCATTGAAGATCGACCCGCTCGATCGCAAGGCGCTGGCGCTCGCCGGCACGATCGCCTTCGATCGCCGCGACTACGCCGGCGCCGTTCGCCACTGGGAGCGGCTCGCGCAGCTCGCGCCGGCCGATGGGCGCGTCGCCCGGCAGCTCGGCGCCAACATCGCCCAGGCGCGGCAGCTCGCCGGTATGCCGAGCGCGGCAGCCGCACCGGCGTCGCGTTGACAGGCTCGTCAAACAAGCTGGAGCCCTCCTCGCGGAGGAGGGCTGGGTGGTGTGGTCAAACATGCTGGAGCCCCCTCTCGGAGGGGGCGCGGGGGAGCTGTGCGTTAAGTCGTGCCGTCCGAAGGACGGCCTCAGCGCCGATCAGCGCCACAGCGCCTTTCCTTCTCACTCGAGCTTCCACACATACTCAACCGAGCCGCGCAGCTTCTCAGGCTTGCCGTCGACCGTGCCCGGTTTGCCGCGGCAGCGGGTGATCGCGTCGAGGGTCAAGCGGTCGAGGATTCTGTGCTCGCTCGACGGACCGGCCGAGCGCTCGATCCGGGTCTCGGAGATGCGGCCGTCGGTGTCCATCACGTAGCTGACCACCACCGTCCCCATCACGCCGGCACGCGTGGCCGCTGCGTTGTAAGTGGGCTTTTCGCACTGGTTGAAGTTGAGCGACGGCGCGGTTCGCGACGGTGCCGGCGGCGCCAGCCGCGCTACCGGCGCGCTCACCGAAGCGGGCTGCGCCGGCAACACCGGCGTGATTGCCACCGGCGCGGGCGGCGGCGCCGTCGTGATGGCGGTGATGGTCGGCGCGATCGGCGGCGGCACGGCGATGCGCACCTCGGGCGGCGGCACGTAGGCCGGTGGCGGCGGCGGCGCGAACGCGAGCGGCGGGGGCGGGGGTTCCTCGGGCGGCGGCGGCGGCCTGTGCTCTTCGATGATCTTGGTCTCGACCGGCGCCACGATGACATCGACCACCTTGCGCGCCAGCCCGGTCACCAACGCCCAGCCGAGCAGCAGGTGCATCGCTGCGACGACGCCGAAGCCCACCAGGTGGCGGATGGGTGCGCGCTGGTGCTGCGCGTAGTTCATGTCCGAACCGGCTGTGCGGACCCTCCGGCCCCTTGAGACCCGGTTTCTGCGAAAAGGTTGGCCGCCGCCTCGTCAAGCGCAATGTGTGTTTGACCCTGGCTCCGACGCCAGGGACACTCCCGTCGTGCGATCCCATGCCCTCTCGTGACTAGCGACGAAACTCAGCTTGACTCACGCGCGCCCCCTCACCCCAACCCTCTCCCCCGATTACGGTGGAGAGGGAGCAAGGATGCCCCCTCTCCCGCTTGCGGGAGAGGGTTGGGGTGAGGGTGTGCGCCGGCCGCCAATGCTTCGAGCTGAAGTTCGTCGCTAATCAGGTGCCCTCAATGTCCTCCCTCTTCCGACGCCGGCAGGTCTGGCTCCCAACGCTGTGGGGCTGGCTCGTGCTGCTCATCTTCGGCGCCGCCGCGGCCATTGTGATCGCCTCCGGCGCCAACGGATTCCTCGCTCTCAATGAGCCGGCGGTGGCCAAGGACGGGGCCGGGGCGCGCATTCTCGTCGTCGAAGGCTGGCTGAGCGAGACCGACCTCGACCAAGCCGTCGCAGCGTTCCGCCGGGGGCGCTACGAGCGCGTGCTGACGACCGGCGGGCCGGTCGAGTCCTGGGGCGATTCGCACGCCTGGAAGAGCTTCGCCGAGCGCGCCGCCAACTACCTGAAGGATCACGGGCTGGCCGACGTTCCGGTCGTGGCCGTTCCGGCACCCAAGTCGGCCCAGGATCGAACCTTCGTCAGCGCGGTGATGGTGCGCGAGTGGGCGCAACGTTCAGGGGTCGGGCTCGATGTGATCGACCTGTTCACGGCCGGCGTCCACGCCCGCCGCTCGCGCCTTGTTTACCGGATGGCACTCGGCAGCCACGTGCAAGTCGGCGTGCTCTCGTCGTGGCCGCGGGAGTTCGACCCCGAACACTGGTGGACAAGCAGCAGCGGCACCAAGCTGGTCATCGGCGAGGCGCTCAGCCTCATCTGGACGAAGTGCTGCTTTTGGCCGGCTCAGGCAGGCGCCATGATCGGCCCGAGCAGCAGCTCGCTCACCTGGACCGGGCCCAGCGGTCGTGCCAGCAGGTAGCCTTGGCCGACCGGCGTGCCGAGCTGCTTCAGGCGCGCCAGCTGGTCGTGCGTTTCGATCCCTTCGGCGATGACCTGCTTGTTCAGCGTGCGGCCGAGCGACAGGATGGTTCGAACGATCTCGACGTTCTGCGCGCTCTTGTGCATACCGATCACGAACGAGCGGTCGATCTTCAGGCAGTCGAAGGGCAGCGTGCTCAGGTACGCGAGCGACGAATAGCCGGTGCCGAAGTCGTCGATGCCGAGCTTGACGCCGAGCGCGCTCAGCTCGCCGAGCGAGCGCAGCGCGAGCTCACGGTGTTCCATCAGCATGCTTTCGGTGATCTCGAGCGTCAGCGCTCGCGCGGGCAGCTCGTGCCGCTGCAGCACGGCGCGCACATGCGGCACCAGGTGCGGGCGCGACAGGTCCTTGCCCGAGACGTTGACGTGCATCACCAGCTCGTCGAAGCGGGGCGACTGTCGCCGCCATGCCGCGAGCTGGCGCGCCGCCTCGTCGATGGCCCAGGACGTCAGCGCCTCGATGCAACCGGTCTCTTCGGCCAGCGCGATGAAGACGCCGGGGCTGATGACGCCGCGCGTCGGGTGTACCCAGCGCGCGAGAGCCTCGAAGCCGTTCAGGCGGTACGGCTCCAGATCGAACAGCGGCTGGTAGGCGAGCGACAGCTGGCCCTCGCCGATCGCGTTGCGCAGGTCGGCCTCCAACTGCAGCTTGTGGCCC
>DASXQQ010000154.1:0-3238 GCA_036507085.1 Piscinibacter sp.
CCGCACTATTGCGCCAACATCACCGGCCACGGCTGGCGCAAGCTGCTGCGCCATCCGGCGTCGCACAGCTATCGCATCACGCGCATTCCGCCGGTCACACCGGTGCTCGCGTTCATCCAGCAGCATGCGCAGCAGGACGACCGCGAGGCCTACAGCACGCTCAACATGGGCGCCGGTTTCGCATTGTTCGTGAAGGCCGAAGACGCCGAACGCACGGTTGCGGTGGCACAGGCGCAAGGCGTGCCGGCACTGGTCGCGGGGCGGGTCGAGGCGGGTCCGAAGAAGCTGGTCATCGAGCCGCTGGACCTCGAGTTCGGCGACGACGCGCTGCAATTGCGCTGAGCCGCTTCGGGCCCTCCCCTACAATCCAGCTTGACGGGCCTCCCCGCATGGAAGCGCGGCCAACCGGGTCAGGTCGGGAACGAAGCAGCCCCAACCGTTGCGACCAGTGCCGGGGGTAAGGCTCGTCAACCCGTTTCTTCAAAGAGCCCCTACCGTCGTCGTCATTGCGGCTTGTGCTCGCAGTGCAGAGGCATACACTGAGCGTGCCGTCCGAAAGCGAAGCGGGAGGCGCGAAAGGAACTCCGCAAGGGGAACCCGGTAGTGCAATCCGACAAACTTGCGGATGACAGGCAGCCCGTCTTTGGTTCGCACCTCTGGCGGGCTGTTCGTTTGTGGGGCTCACGTCGGACGACGCGCAGCTACTTCTTGCTGCCGTGCACGCGGGCCATCATCGCGGTGTAGTCGTCCTTCGCCTGCTTCAGGCAGTCGGCCTGGGCCTGGCGGCCTCGTTCATGCCGGCAATCGGCCTTGGCCTCGGCAAACGCGTTGGTGGCTTCCTTGCGAATGTCCTGGTCGCTCTGCGGCGTCTCCGGCTGCCGGTCGGGGATGACTTCCAGCGGGGCTTCGACCACGATCGGCGCGGGGGTTTGCGCCTCGACCTGGCCCGGAGTCTGCGCGAAGGAGATCAACGTCGCGCCGCCCAGGCTCAAGGCTGCGACGGCGGTCAATGTACGGGACTTCATGGCAATCCTTTCCAGCCGGCCCATCTGGGCCATGAAAGGAATCGGCAATCGCCGTGCCCGGACCAACGCCGGTTCGCAACGATTTGTGCCTGTCAGGCCGCCTGCTTGAAGGCCATCACCGCCTGGTTGCGCAGCGTGCGCAGCAGCGACAGTTCCTTCTCGCCGAGTTCGATGCCGCCCGGCTGCGCCTTGTCGGCGTAGATCAGCGCGAACGGCGTGCCCTTCATCAGCAGCGGCAGCAGCAGAAAGGCCGGAGCGTTGACCGACTGCCGGTACCACGCCGGCAATCGCGCCGCGATGTTGGGCAGGGTGGCATCGCTGATCAGCGTGTCGGCGCCCTTCATGCACACCGCAGCGAACAGATCGCTGTTGGCCTTCAGCGGCACCTTGAAGCTCGCAGACACGCGCTCCACGCCTTCACCGAGGCCGAAGCGACCGGTCAGCGTCTCGGTCTTCGGGTCGCGCAGGCAAAACACCACGCGGCGAAAACCGAGGGCACGAAACATGGTTTCGAGAATCATCCGCAGCACTTCGTTGAGACGGAAGTTCTCGACCATCGAGTTGGTGATGTCCTGGATCCCCGCAGCCATCACCTCGGCCGCGTTCTCGACCGGGCTGGGCGTCAGCGGTTCGGGCAGCGTGGCGTGCAGCTCATGCGGGCTGAGCGTGTCGTCGTCTTCGTCCTCGGCGGCTGCGGCCACCGGCTCGAGCGGCGGGCGCAGCAACCGGCTCGCCGGCGACCCCACGGGCACATGCAGGTTCATCGCCTGCGCCATCTCCGACAGCTTGTGGCGCGCCGCCACCGCGGCGCCCTCGATGTCGCGCGCGCTCAAGCCCAGAACACGCGCATAGCGTTCGGCCACAGCGGCCATGCCTGCGCCGGCCTCGCCGGGCTCGCTGCGCAGCAGCGTGTCGGCCACCTCGTTGGCCGCAAGCGCGAGCCAGCGCAGTCGCTCGGCCGACTTGTCGCTCGGCCGCGCCGGCATCTCGCCGACCGGCTTGCGCATGCACTTCTGCAGCGCATCGGGCAGGCCCCACGATTTGGCGACGCCCAAGCCCAGGTCCTCGTAGCTCAGGCCGAGCACATTGATCGACGCCGCGTCGTCGGCCGCCGGCCCGCCCGGGTGGCCGCACTTCGCGTTCTCCGCCACCAACGCACGCACCTGCCGCGCCTCTTCCGGAAAGTAGAACTCGGTCAGCAGACGACCGAGGTTCTGGAACATCGCACCGATGAACGCCTCTTCGCTTTCGCGCGCCACCGGGCAGAGCTCGCTCGCCACCGAACCGGCCATCAGCGAGCGCAGGAACTCTTCCTTCAGCTGGTTGGCATGGCCCTTGTCGTGCATGTGTTCGAGCAGCACCAGGCTCAGCGCCATGTTGCGGATGCCGGCGAAGCCGACCAGCGCCACCGCACGCGACACGGTGCTGATCGAGCCGCCGCCGGCGTGCGTGTAGTGCGCGGTGTTGACCATGCGCAGCAGCTTGTTGGTCAGCGCCACGTCCTTGAGGATCTCGTTCGATAGGCTGCCCAGGCTTTCGTGCTCGGAGTTGGCGACGCGCTGGATGCGGCCGACCGAGTCCGACATCGTCGGAAAGTCGCTCTTGTGGCGCATGCGCCGCAGCAGGAACTCGAGCGTGCCGCTGTTGTTGCCGGCGGCCGCCGGCGCCGCGTCGGTTGATGCCACCGGGCTCATCCAGCGCTGCAACGCATCGCGAAACGCCGCCGCGCTGGCGTGGCGCTGCGACACGTCGCGTGCCAGCGCACGCAGCACGATCGCGCGCAGCGCGTCGTCGACTTCGCTCGCCATGGCAGACGGCAGCTTCAGGTCCTCGTGCGCCACACGGTAGATCGCGCGGTACGGGTCTTTCTCGGCGATCAGCGGTTGGCCGGCCAGCGCCTCGGCGAGCACCAGTCCGGCCGAGAACACGTCCATCGCCGGCGCAGGCGGTGCGCCGTGCGCCGCTTCGGGCGACATATAGCCGGGGGTGCCGACAACCTTCTGGTTGCTGGCGGCATCTTTCACGCGCACCGCGATGCCGAAGTCCATCACGCGGGCGCGCCCGCTACCGTCGACCAGGACGTTCGACGGCTTGAGGTCGCGGTGCACCACGCCGGCGGCGTGCGCGGCCTGCAGCGCATCGAGCACGCCCACCATCAACTGCACCGCCTCGCGCGGCGGCAGCGCGCCGCGCGCGTGCAGGTGCTGCGCGAG
>DASXQQ010000155.1:0-43320 GCA_036507085.1 Piscinibacter sp.
CCACGGATAGCCCAGGAGCCTGGGATCGAAGGCCATCAGCTGCTCCTTGAAGCCGGGGAGCTTCAGAAGATACGAGCCTTCGGGAACGAGCAGCCGGATGGTGAGCTGCACCGGGGGCACGCTCTCCACGAGTTGCAGCTCCAACAGCCGCTCCAGCAGGGCGATGTAGCCTTCCAACGTGGTCCAGGGGGTGAAGGCTACAAAGGTCGGGGCGAGCGCAATGCCGGCTTCGCGGGTGAGCGCCACCGCCCGGTCAAAGTCGCGGCTCGTATGGTTCTTGGCGAGAAGGCGCAGGATGTCGTCGTCCACTGCCTCCACAGCGGAGGTGACGAACAGGCACCCGCTTCGCCGCAACTCGGGCAGCAGTTGCGCGTGAGCTATGAGGTGCTGGATCTTGATGGTGGCATCGAACGTGACTTCGGGAAACGCGTCGTGCAACGCCCGCGCCAGCCTGAGGCCATGGGTGGGACCATTGAAGAAGTCCGGGTCGCCGAAGGAAATGTGCGTCGCCCCTTCCCTGACCTGCTGCCGGATGTCTGCCATCACCACGTCTGCCGGGACGATGCGGAATGTTCCCTGGTACACCGGGACCACCGGGCAGTGCCGGCACAGGTGCTTGCAGCCCCGGCTGCCCTCGGCAAACCCTGCGACCCGGGTGGATCCGTCCGGCAGCACCAGGTGGGCGTAGCGAGAGAGCCTGGGCAGGCCGCTGCGGTCCGGTACCTCGAAGGGGATCCTGCCCAGGCTGATGACCGGCTCGCTCTGGGCCATCGCCGTTCCCCTTTGGGTCACCGCCGTTCCATTCGCCCGGAGTCGCTGGCCAAGGGACACCAGCGCGAGCTCCAGCTCCCCGCCGAGCACGGTGCCCACGCCCAATCCGCGCAGCAGCGCCTCGTTCATGGGGGCGTAGAGCCCGTAGACGCAGAGATGCGCCTTCGGGGCGAGCCGTCCGATGTGGGGCAGGGCCTCCACCGCGATGCGGGTGGCGGTATGCATGCCCACATAGAGAGCGACCAGGCCCGCATTCTTCAGGATGTCGGGATCGAGCTTCTGCAGCGAAAGATCGAGGCAAGTCACCGCAAAGCCCTCGCGCTTCAGCAAGGCGGCAGGCTCCGCCAGGCCAAACGGCTGCCGCCCCAGTTCATAGGGATTGATGAGGACGACCTCGAAGGGGGCCGTCGCGGCGGGCAATGGCGCAACCTGGGACAACATGGACGGCGAAAGCTGAGGGGGCGGTTCTGCTATTTTGATTTCGGCCGTTGCTCGAAAGGCGCGGAGCCCGGCTCGCGGCTTGCTCCGGCCTCTTTGAGGCGCTCGAGGTACTGCCGCCACAGCGTATCGCGGTTGGTGCCCAGCCAGAACAGATAGTCCCAGGAGTAGATGCCCGTGCTGTGCCCGTCGGAAAACGTCGGCTGCACTGCGTAGTTGCCGACCGGCTCGAGATTCGAGATATCCACCTCGCGTTTGCCGACCTGCAGCACTTCCTGGCCGGGGCCGTGCCCGCGTACTTCGGCTGAAGGCGAATACACGCGCAGCAACTCGTAGCTCAACTCGAACTGGCTGCCGTCCGAAAACACGAGTTCCATGAGCCGCGACTTTTGGTGCAGCTTGATTTCGGTCGGCTGTGGCGTATTGGTGTCCATGGGGCGAATCGGGGGTCTGTTCGCACGCCGCTGCAGCCTACTTCTGTGACGGCGGCGTATAGCCGGCGGCAACGTCGGCGCCGCTGCCAAAGAAGTATTTCTCCATCTGCTGCGCCAGGTAGTCGCGCGCCTTCTTGTCGGCGAGATTGAGCTGGTTCTCATTGACCAGCATCTTCTGGTGCTCGAGCCACTGCTTCCAGGCTTCCTTCGACACGTTCTCGAAGATGCGCTTGCCGAGCTCGCCGGGATAGGGCAGGAAATCAAGTCCCTCGGCCTCGCGCCCGACCTTGATGCATCTGACCATGCGCGCCATGAACGAACTCCACACGACGCCCATCGCAGGCACGACAGGCCGTTGATCGAGTATAGGCAGGCGAATGCCCCTGCTGAGATCGAACACACCCCGGATCACCGCTGTTCATGGAGGCCGAGCCGCTGCTGTCCAGCTTGCGCACCAGGCATCAAACGACCGCACCGAACAGTGCGCCCACACCCGCGGTGATCGCCATCGCGAGCGCGCCCCAGAAGGTCACCCGCCATGCGCCCATCAGAACGCCGGCGCCACCAGCACGCGCGGCGACGGCACCCAACAAGGCCAGGAAGAAGAGTGCCGTCCCCGATATCCATGGAATCAGGCTCTGCGCGGGCGCCAACGCCGTCACCGCCAGCGGCAGCGCCGCACCGACCGCGAAGCTGGCGGCCGACGCCAGCGCGGCTTGGACCGGCCGCGCGCTGCGGGCTTCGGAGATGCCGAGCTCGTCGCGCCCATGGGCACCGAGGGCGTCGTGCGTCATCAGTTGCTCGGCCACCTGCTGCGCCAGGCCCGGCTCGAGCCCTCGGCCGACATAGATAGCCGTCAGCTCACGCCGTTCCGCGGCAGGATCCTTTTCGAGCTCGGCTCGCTCGCGCGACAGGTCGGCGTTCTCAGTGTCCGCCTGCGAATGGACCGAGACATATTCACCAGCGGCCATCGACATGGCCCCGGCCACCAGCCCCGCGACGCCGGCCACCAGAATGTTGCCGTGGCTCGAACCGGCAGCCGCGACGCCGACCACGAGACTGGCGGTCGAAACGATGCCATCGTTGGCGCCCAGCACGGCGGCGCGCAGCCAGCCGATGCGGTCAGTGCGGTGACGTTCAGTGTGGCGGCGAAACGATGTCATGGTGCAGTGCCGTCGGTGGGTCGATCGCGGCACTCGGCGGGATGTTCGAATTCCTCGAATCGTACTTTGATGCCTTGCGCTTGGCATGGCTCGGTTCCAGCAAGGTCAGTCACGCTCGCGCAGCGGTCCAAACCACGCCGGCCTCCTATCACTAACGCTCGTGATTCATGCTGTCGAATCGAGGCGTGCGTCCCCACCCCCCGTTCGACAGCGCCTATGCTTGCGACTCGGCTTGAAGAGCCGCAGACTCAAAGGAGACGCGTGTGCTGAAGAAAATTCTCGTGTGGACGCTGGCGCTGTGGCTTTGCAATGCCGCGCTGGCGCAGACGAAGCAGCGGATCGACAAAGCCTCCGACCTGCCGCGCTTCACCTACCCGGTCGCAGGCAGCCTGGAACAGCTGGTGCGCGACGAGAACGCGTTCAACGCCTTCGCGGTCAAGCTCCGGACCGACGTCGAGTCGGTGCTCTCCACCTACGACATCGCCGACAAGTCGATGCAGCGGCAGCTGCTGGGCACGCTGCTGCAGCTCGACACGCTCGAAGGCAAGGACGCCGCGGCGCTGGCGCGCATCGAGGAGATCCGGGCCCTGCAGGACAAGCCCGCCGACAAGCTGCTGACCGGTGTGCAGGCGCGCGCCATCATCGAGTCGCGCCAGGCGGCGGGGACCGCGGCCTCCGAGGCCTACCGCCAGGACGTCGGCCGGCGCATCGGCGAGGCGCTGAAAGCCATGCCCTATGCCGTCATCACCAACGGCATCCGCGAGGCCAAGGCCAGCGCCGAATTGATCGGCGAGGCGCTGGTGTTGGGCAACGTGCGTGACGTGCTGCAGCCCGTCGTCGACAAGGCCGGCGCGCTCAGCTCCGACCTCGCGCCGGGCGTGGTGAATGCGCGCTTCGCCCTGGCCCTTCGGCTGCCGTTGAAGCAGACGCTGATCGGCACCTACGGCACCTACCTCGCGGCGAACCAGATCAACAAACCGGACATCTGGTCAGCCCGCAACGTCAAGCTCGCGGCCGGCCGCCCGTACACGCCGGTGACTGTCGCAGTGTGGGACAGCGGCGTCGATTCGGCGCTGTTCGGCAAGCAGGTGTTGCGCAACGCTACGGCCAAACCGCTGCTGATCGCTTTCGACAAGTACTCGAGCCCGGCGAGCACCGAACTCGAACCGATCCCGCCGGAGCTGCAGGCCAAGCTGCCGACAATGAAGGCGCGCACCAAGGGATTTTCCGATTTGCAGTCGAACGTCGACAGCCCGGAGGCCACCGAGGTCAAGCAACTGCTGTCCAACCTGAAGCCGGACGAGTTCAAGGTCACGATCGAGGAGATCAATCTCGCCGGCAACTACGAGCACGGCACGCATGTGGCCGGCATCGCGCTCGACGGCAACCCCTACGCGCGGCTGCTGATCGCGCGCATCGAGTTCGGCCACACGCTGATGCCCGACCCCTGCCCGTCGCGCGCGCAGGCGCAAAAGGACGCGTCGGCGATCACCCGCAGCATCGAGTTCCTGAAGCGCCATCGGGCACGCGTCGTCAACATGAGCTGGGGCGGCAACGTGCGCTCGATCGAGAAGGACCTCGAGCAGTGCGGCGTCGGCAAGACGCCCGACGAGCGCAAGGTGCTGGCGCGCGAATACTTCGATCTGTTTCGCAACGCATTGCGCCGGGGCTTCGCGAGCGCGCCCGAGATCCTGTGGATCACCGCCGCCGGCAACAGCAACCAGGACGCTACGTTCGCGGAAGATGCGCCGGCCGACATCGCGCTGCCCAACTTGCTGACCGTCGGCGCGGTCGACCAGGCGGGCGACGAGGCTTCGTTCACGAGCTACGGCCCCACCGTCAAGGTGCACGCGAACGGCTACCAGGTCGAAAGCGTGCTGCCCGGCGGCGACCGCGTGGCGCTGTCCGGAACGTCGATGGCGTCACCGCAGGTGGCCAATCTGGCCGGCAAGATCCTCGCGGTGAATCCGAAACTCACGCCGCCGCAGGTGATCGCGATCATCGTGGCGACGGCGAACAAGACGCCCGATGGCCGGCGCACGCTGGTCAACCCGGCCAAGGCACTGGACGCGGCACGCCCCTCGCACGCCCGACAGCCGTGATCCAGAGCTACCAGGCATCTCGTTTGCTCCCAATCCGGACGTGCGATTCGCACAGGCGAGCGTGAACAGGAGATGACCATGACACCCAAACCAGACCGCAAGCCCCAGCGGGACAGGTACCCGGATTCACTGTCGGGCGGCGAGCCCCGCGAACCTCACGATCATCGGGTCGGTGAAACCCAGCGCCAGAACCCGAGGATCGACCAGGTCGACCCGGCCCAGACGCAGCCCGAGCCCGCCGCGGAACCCGCGACAGAGAATCCACCCGCCGATTCCGACCGGCCGTGACGTCGGCTCAGGGCGGGCCCAGCGCCGCGAGCGCCAGCTCGGTGTCCATGTACTCGGTGAGCTCGCGCAGCTCGCCGTCGGCCAGCCGGCACACGTAGCAGTAGCTGTTGTTGTAGGGCTTGCCCGACTTCGTCATGACCTTGCCGCGGCACTCGACCACGACGCAGTCGCCCTCGGCGATGAAGCGGTGCGCCTGATTGGTGTAGGTGTCGGCGAATCGCGCGAACAGCGGCCGCATCAGCTCGTCCAGGACCGCCCGTTTGCCGCTCCATGTCCTGGACCAGCTGGACGTGCCGGGAATGATCCAGCGGAAGTCGTCGGCCATGCTGTCGACAAAGGGCTTGCCGTTGCCTTTCGCCAGTTCGGCAAAGATGTCTTGCATCAGTTGCTTGTTGTGGGTGTTCATTGCGCCGTTCTCCTTGCTGTGGCTGGCGCAAGCGTATCGAGCGGCGGTCGCTTGCCGGTGCTCAGCCACTGTCCATAGAAATCGATTTTGCCGTCAAGCAGGCTGAGCGCCTCGGTCCATTCGTCGATGGTGTCTTGCACCCGTTTGCGGTGGGCACGCAGCAGATCCTGCCGCTGCCTGAGCGTGGCCTTGCCCTGCTGCACCAGGGCCGTGTACTCGCGCATCTCCGCAATCGACATGCCGGTGCGCCGAAGCCGATCCATCAGCTGCAGCCAGCCCACGTGCAGCTCGCTGTAGACGCGCCGTCCGCCGGCGTCGCGCGCGACACCGGGAACGAGGCCCTGCGCTTCGTACCAGCGGATGGCGTGAACGCTGCGACCGGTGCGGGCCGAAAGCGTGCCGATCAAGAGAGGGTTCGACATGAGGTTTTCTCCTGCGCGCATTGGAATTCCTAGAGTGCACTCTAGGTCAAGGGGGCAGCCAGATTCCCTTTCCGGGATGTCGGCAAGCGCGATCGACGCGGCAGCCCGACGGGCCGTCGCCGGAACCAAGACCGAGGCCCGCGCCCCGCCGTCGCTCAGGTCGTCGTGCTGGCGGCAGCGTTCTTGACCGAGTCCACGATCAACGCCAGGAGCTTCAGCGAAAGGGTGTCCAGAACAACGTGAACAGCTGGGCCCACCCCGAATGGGGCCCGGGCGGCGCCGGCGGTTCGGCGTCCACCGCCTGACGGGCCCTCAATTCAGCCAGCGTCGCCTCGGCAATGCGACGCCCCTCGGCATCGCTCATGTGCCGCGGGATGAGCCTTCTCAACGCAGCCGCGTCGGCGAGCAGCTCGCGCAAGGCCTCCTCGCCCAAGGCTTCGAGGCGCAGCTCGTAGTCGAACTGCTGGGTGCTTTCGATCTCGGCCAAGGTCAGCATGTCGTCGCTCCCCATGGGTCGCCCGCTTCAGGGGCACACAGCGACCGGCGGCATGCCGGCGCTGTCCTTGCACAGTGCGGCCGCGCATCCATTTTGTGCAGGAAGCTGGGTTGTGCGGCTCACGCGAAGAACCATGCACCTATCGTGCCGCCATTGGGATCACAGACTGATGACAGTTCCCGCCCATCGACGTTTACCTAACAGGCGCATTGCCGTCTTTCGCTTCGCGAGGGCGACGCGGCGCTCGCCTCATTGACTGGCCGTGACGCCTCCGTCCACATAGACGACCTGCCCGGTGACGAAATCCGACGCCGGCGCGCACAGGAACAGCGCCGCGCCGACCACGTCCCGCGGCTCCGCCACCCGCCCGAGCGGGATGCGCTCGGTGATCTGCGCGCGCGTCGTCGGGTTCTCGAGCCAATGGCGCGCCATCTCGGTTCGCACCACCGTCGGCGCGATGCCGTTGACGGTGATGCCGTGCGGCGCCAGCTCCATCGCGTGCTGCTTGATCAACATCGCGAGACCGCCCTTGCTGCTGCAGTAAGCCGAGTAGCCGCGAGCGCGCAGGCCGAGCTGCGAGCGCACCGACAGCAGGTGCACCTGCTTGCCGCCGCGCCGGCCTTGCTCGGCCGCGCGCACCTGGTGCTGCGCGACAGCCTGGGCCTGGAACATCGCGGCCTTGAGGTTGACGGCGATCACGTCGTCCCAGGCTTCTTCGGTCACCTCGAGCAGCGTCTCTTCGCGCTGGATGCCGACGCAGTTCATCAGGATGTCGATGCCGCCGAAGTGCTTGGCGACCGCGTCGACGCTCGCCCGGATGCCGGCCACGTCGTGGGCGTCCATCGCGAGGCCGATCGCGTCGTGGCCGGCGTCTTCGAGCGATCGGGCGAGCGCTGCCGCCTTGTCGGCGCTGCGTCCCGCGACCGCGATGCGCGCGCCGCGTTGCGCCAGGCCCCACGCGATCGCTTCGCCGAGACCGCCATAGCCGCCGGTCACGCAGGCGACCTTGCCGTGCAGATCGAACAGGCCGGCGAGCTCGCGAACCCGATCGTCCTGAGCTTGTATTTCCGATCGTCCTGAGCTTGTCGAAGGAAGGGTGCGCGGGGTGATCTCGTCCATGCTCAAGTGTCCAGCACGCTCTTCTTGCCGAACAGCCCCCGCGCGCGAAAACTCACCACCGCGATGAACAGCAGGTACATCGACAGCAGCGACCACTCCGATGCATAGGCTCCGGTCAATCCGACGACCATGCCAACCATCAGGCCGGCGATCACCGCGCCCCACAGGCTGCCGACGCCGCCGAGCACGATGATCAGGAAAGCCGGGACGACGGCGTCGACGCCGACATGCGGGCGCACACCCCAGATCGGCGCCATCACGACGCCGGCGATCGCCGCCAGAGCGACGCCGAGCGCGAAGACGAAGAGGCGCAGGCGCGCGAGGTTGATGCCCAGCGCGCGCACCATCTCGCTGTCGTGCGCGCCGGCCTTGATGATCGCGCCGTACGGCGTCTTCTCGATGAAGAGCCACAGCAGCACGATCATCAAGCAGGCAAAGCCGGCAGCAAAGAAGCGGTAGCGCGAATAAATGAGGTCGCCGAGCACGAAGGCGCCCGACAGCGCATCGGGCAGCGGCAGCTGCTTTTCGTTCGCGCCCCAGACGACGCGGATCATCTCCTCGATGACCAGCGCCGCGCCGAAGGTCAGCAACAGTCCGTACAACGGATCGCGGCCGTAGGTGCGCCGCATGCACAGCTCGAGCCCCATTCCGAACACGCCGACGACGACCGGCGCGAGAAACAGCGCAATGCCGTAGCGCGTGCCGATCGGCAATGCCAGCCACGCTTGTTGTAGCTCGGGAAACCAGCCCAGCGGCGGCGCGATGAGGAACAACGCGACATACATGCCGAGCGCGAACAGCGAGCCGTGCGCGAGGTTGATCGTCTCCATCACGCCGACGATCAGCATGAAGCCGAGCGCGATCAGCGCGAACAGCAGCCCCAGCGAGACGCCGTTCACCAGGTGCGGCAGGAGCTGCAACAACGCGTTCATGCCTCGTAGCTCGGCGTCGCCTCCATCGACTCGAGCTTGCACATCGCCGGCGCGTCCTTGTCCTCGACCTCCTGCGGCGTCACGTGGGCGAGCATCTTGAAGATGTCGTCGCGCTCCGCCGGCTGGTCGTTGTAGCTCGCCATGTAGATGGTCTGCTCCAGGTGGTGGGTGGCGGGGTTCATGTAGGCGTCGAAGTGCTGCATCCGCTCGCGCGCCGGCACCTTCAGGTTCTCGAGCTCCCTGATGACTTTCAGGTTGTTCGTCGAGCCGGCCCGCTCCACCGCGCGCAGCAGTTCACGCGTGGACATGTAGCCGTTGTAGTAAACATTGCCCGGCACCTTGATCGCCACACCCGGGTAGACCTTCTGGTAGGCCGCGACGAATTCCTTCACGCCCGGCAGGTCGAGCCGGTAGTACCAGGTCGTGCCGAACACGCCGAAGATCTGCTCGGGCCCCAGGCCATAGACGTCGGGCCAGTCCTGCTGGTTGTTGATCCACGCCGGCTTGTTGTTCATCTTCAGCTGCACGACCTGCTGGCGCAGCGCCTTGATGTCATCGCCGCCCACTGCGGTGGCCACCACGTCGGGCTTGATCTGCTGCACCTTCAACAGGTACGCGGCGAAGTCGCGCGTGTTCTGCGGCACCAGCAATTCGTCGACCACCTTGCCGCCGTTGGCCTCGATGACGGTGCGCGTCGCCTTCGAGGTGTTGTGGCCCCAGACATAGTCGTTGGTCAGCAAGAGCCAGTTCTTGCCGTTGACCCTCATCGCGTTCTTGACGATCGCCTGCGAGAAGTTGGTGCCGTTGCCGTCCCAGACGAACTTGACGCGGTGGCAGTCCTTGCCCGATTCGGTCGGCGAGCTCGAGTTCGAATTCAGGTAGACGCAGCCGTACTTCTGCGCGACCTGCGAGATCGCGTTGGCCACGCCGGAATGGATCGCACCGATCAGGAAGGCCGCCTCGTTGCGGGTGATCATCCGCTCGGCCACGCGGGAGCCGGTGGCCGGCGTGGTCTCGGTGTCCATGTGGATCGCTTCGATGCGCCGGCCGAGCACGCCGCCGCGGTCGTTGAACTCCTTGATCGCCATCATCGCGCCCAGGCGCTCCTCGCCGCCCGACGCGGCGTACTGGCCGCTCGCGTCCATCGTCAGCCCGATCACGAGCGGCTTCTTCTGCCCGGCCTGCGCCCAGGCATGGTTGATCTTCCACGGCCCGAAAAAGGGGGCGATGCCGACGCCGGCGGTGGCGAGCGACAGGGCCGACGCCTTCAGCAGGCGGCGGCGGGAGGTGTTCGTTGTGTCGTCCATGCTTGTCTCCTTGCGTGAGGAACGGGTAGGGCCTGTTCACACTAAATGCGTGCCCGGCCCTTCGGGTGATCTCAGGAAAAGCCCGCCCGCCGCGTTGCAAATGCTCGTCGTGGGCGCCGCCACGCCTGCGCTTTGCGCCTTGCGGGCGGGCCTTTCCTGAGTCACGTGGGCACGCATTTAGTGTGAACAGGCCCTAGCGCGGAACGATCCGGACGTTGCCGGTGCGCTCCTGCGCCTCGAACAGCGAGGCAATGAATTGGTCGCCGAGGCCGAGGTTGGCGGCCTGCACGAAGCTCTGGTGCGCCGCCTCGGCCATGAAGCTCGCGATCGGCAGCGATTCGGCGAGGTGGGTGTAGTAGCGCAAGTCCTTCTGCCCGTTGGCGATCGAGAACTTGAGGCCCGCGAGGTCGCCTTGCAGCATCTTGCCGACCATCATCTGGAAGATGCCGGAGTTGACGCCGCCGGCCGACACCACCTCGAACAGCTTGGCGAGTGGCAGACCCGCCTTCGCTGCCACCGCCACCGCCTCGGCGATCGCCGCCGCCATGCTCATCGCGAGCATGTTGTTGACGAGCTTGAGCACATGGCCGCTGCCCGGCGGGCCGACGTGGAAGATGTTCTCGCAGAAGGCCGCGAGCACGGGCTTGATCCGCTCGAAGTCGGCCGGCTCGGCGCCGACCATGATGTTGAGCCGCCCCTCCTCGGCCTCCTTTGGCGTGCGCGCCATCGGTGCGTCGATGAAGCAACTGCCGCGCGCGGCGAGGTCGCGGCGAATGCGCTCGCTCGATTGCGGCTCGGCGGTCGAGGTGTCGACGATCGTCAAGCCCTCGCGCGCCGCCGACAGCAGGCCGGCGTCGTCATAGACGATCTGCTCGACCTGCGTCGAGCCGGTCACGCAGATGAAGACGACTTCCGAGGCCTGCGCGAGCGCGGCGTTGCTCGCCGCCTCCTTCGCGCCGGCGTCCAGCAGGTCGGCGAGCGTGCTGCGGTTGCGGTTGGCCTTGATCACGAGCGGGTAGCCTTTCGTGACCAGGTTCTTCGCGATGCCGTGACCCATCAGGCCGATGCCGATGAGCCCGATCCTCTGCGTCATCGTGGACCCCTTTCGTTCGTCAGGCCGGCGGCGCGTGGCGCGCCTCCTGCCACAAGCGGATCAGCCGCGCATAGCGCGCGGCCACGTCGGCAATCACCGCGTCGTCGGACAGGCGGCCGCCGAACCAGGCGGTGGCGGCTGGCGCGAACAGCGAGCGGCCGACCGCGAAGCCGCGGCACACCGCATGCGGCGCCGCGACGCGGAAGCTTTCGAACAGGTCGTCTTCGCTCGCCTCCAGGCCGAGCAGCAGCACGCCGCGGCAATGCGGGTCGCCCTCGTGAATCGCCGCAGCGACCTGGCGCCAGCCGTCGGCGCCGGCCTGCGGCGGCAGCTTCCACCAGTCGGGCCGCACGCCGGCGGCGTAGATCTGCGCCAGCGAGCGCGCCAAGGTGTCGTCGCGCGCCGGCAGCTCGCGCGGCGGGATCACTTCGATCAGGAACTCGCGCTCGGTCGCGACGCAGGCCTGCTGCAGCGCCTGCAGCTGCGCGAGCTGCTGCGCGCGCAGCTCGGGCGTGTCGTCCGGGTGGTAGCTGACGAGGCACTTGGCCACATGCTCGGTCGGCCAGGCGCGCAGCGCGAGCGCGAGCTGCGTGCCGGCCTCGAAGCGCAGCGGCCGCGAGCCCGGCAGCTCGACAGGGCGCGCGACCCACCAGTGCTTGCCGGTCATCGCCGGGAACACGCTCTCGCCGTAGCGGTCGTCGACGATGACGCCGGGGCACGGCATCGTCGCGGCGCCTTGCCGGGCCGCTTCGGCCACCAGCGCCTTGAAGCGCGCGATGCGTTCGGCCGGCTGCGCCAGCTCGCGCGTCCATTCCTCGAACTGCGTCCGGTGGTCGAACGCGAGCACCGCAAGCTCGGTGGTCGCCCGCGTGCGCGTTGTCACCCGGTGCAGGTGCTCGAGCCAGGCGTCTTCGCGCAGCCGGTGGTGCGCCGAGCCCTTGTCGAGGTAGTGGGCGAGCTCGGTCCAGCTCGGCATCGCCGGCGCGCAGCCGTGGCGCGAAACCACCAGCGCGCCGCAGGCGTTGGCGTAGCGGCAGCAGCTAGCGAGCGGCTCATCGCGCAACCAGCCGCGCAGAAAGCCGGCCATGAACGCATCGCCAGCGCCGAGCACGTTGAACACCTCGACCGGGAAGCCGGCATCGGCGACGCCCTCGTCCAGGCGCGCCGGAATGGCGCCGTCGAAGGCGACGCAGCCCATTGCCCCGCGCTTGACGACCAGCGTCGCGCGGCTCAGTTCGCGCAGCCGGCGCAGCGCGGCCAGCGTGTCGGCGCTGCCGCCGGCGATGTGGATCTCTTCCTCGGTGCCGACGATCAGGTCGCACAGCGCGACGATCTGCTGCAGCTGCTGGCTCACCGCCTCGGACGGCACGTAGCGCTGCTCGCCGAGGCCCGGCGACGTGAGGCCCCACAGCACCGGCCGGTAGTCGATGTCGAGCACGACCTGGGTGCCGTGCTCGCGCGCGAGCGCGATCGCCCGCTCGCAGGCGGCGCGCGGACCCGGCTGCGACAAGTGGGTGCCCGAGATCAGCAGCGCGCGCGCCGACGCGATGAACCCGGCGTGCACGTCGTCGACGGCCAGCGCCATGTCGGCGCAGCGGTCGCGGTAGAAGACGAGCGGGAAGGTCTCGCGGTCGCGGATGCCGAGGAAGACGAGCGCGGTCAGGCGGTCCGGGTCGGTGCGGACCTGCGAAACGTCGACCCCTTCGGCCGCGAGCCGCTCGCGCACGAAGCGGCCGTTGTGCTCGTCGCCCACGCGGGTGAGCATCGCCGGCTTCAGACCGAGCCGCGCCGCGCCCACCGCGGTGTTCGCCGGCGAGCCGCCGAGGTACTTCGCGAACGAGCGCATGTCTTCGAGGCGACCGCCGATCTGCTCGCCGTACAGGTCGACGGCGGCGCGTCCGATGCAGATCAGGTCGAGCGGCCGCATCGTCGATCCGGGTCAGGCGCGGCGCGCCCTTCCGTTGCCCGATTTCGCCGGCACGGCGGCGAGCCGGTGACCGAGGCTCACAACCAGCGCCTGCGCGAAGCACAGCGGGCCGACCAGCGAGCGAAACGGCTGGCTCGAATCGTCGCCGAGCTCGAAGCAGACGTCGGCGGCGGGCTTCAGCGGCGACAGCGTGCTGTCGGTGATCGCGATCACCTTCGCGCCGCGTTCGCTGCAGGCGCCGGCGGTGGCGATGACGTCGGGCGAGTAGTTGCGAAAGCTCGCGGCGAGCAGCACGTCGCCGCTGCCGATGCCGCGCGAGTACTCGTGCAGCATGCCGCCGAGCCCATCGAGCAGGCGAACCGGCAGCTCGAGCTGGTTCAGCGCGTAGGCCAGGTAGCAGGCGACCGGAAACGCGCGGCGCTGCGCGAGCACATGGATCTGCCGCGCGCCCGCGAGCAGCTTGACCGCCGCCTTGATGTCGGCGGCGCGGATGTTTTCTTCCAGCCGCGTCAGCTCGTGCATCGCGTCTCCGACGAACTGGTGCAGCACGCCGGCGCCGCGTGCATCGCCCGGCTTGCCGCCGCGGCGGATCTGCTCGATGCGCTCGCGGTACGAGGCCGAGCGCTCGACCAGGTGGCCCTGGAACAGCTGCTGCATCTGCGAGAAGCCGCTGAAGCCGAGCGCATTGGCGAAGCGGATCATCGACGAGGGCTGCACCGTGGTCGCCTTCGCGACGGTGGCCACCGTGCCGAGCGCGAGGTCATGCGGCTTCTCGAGCGCGAAGCGGGCGATGCGCTGCAGCTGCGGCGACATCCGCGGGTAGCCCTCGGAGATGGCTTCCTTCAGTTCTTCGTAGCTCTGGGCGCGGTCGGTCATGGTCGGAATGAACGCGAAACGGGATTGAACGAAAATTCTTGCGCGTTCAAATCATAGAACGTACATTTCAAATCGTCCACTGCTATTTCCGATGACGAACACCGCACCTGCGCGTGCCGGCTTCGTGCCGGCCCCGATGGCGATCCTGTGGGTCGCGCTGCTGACGACGCCGCTGTGGCTCGCGCAGGTCGGGCTGTACCAGTACCTGGCGCTGGAGATCATGATCTGGATGCTGTTCGCGCTCGGCTACAACCTGCTGCTGGGCACGACCGGGCTGCCGTCGTTCGGCCACGGCGCCTACTTCGGGCTCGGTGCCTACGCGTTCGGCCTGTTGCAGCAGCGGGTCTCGGCCAACCTGTGGTTCGACCTCGCCGGCGCGGTGCTCGTGACGGCCGCACTCGCGGCCCTCGTCGCGCTGTTCATCTCGCACCGGCGCGGCATCTACTACGCGCTGTTGACCATTGCCTTCGGCCAGGTCTTCTGGTTCGTCGCGAACAAGTGGCACACCGTCACCGGCGGCGAGGACGGGCTGCTGAACATCCAGCGCCCGCTCGTCTCGCTCGGCTTTGCGCAGGTCAGCCTGAAGAGCAACGAGGCGCTGTTCTATTTCTGCTTCGTCGTGTTCGCGCTCGTCGTCGTCGCGCTGTGGCGGCTCGTCCATTCGCCGCTCGGGCGCATCCTCGCGGCGATCAAGCAGAACGAGCTGCGCGCCGCCTTCGTCGGTCACAACGTCTGGCTCTGCAAGTGGCTCGCCTTCGTCATCGCGTCGGCGGTGGCGGGGCTTGCGGGCGCGATGTTCGCGATGGCACAGCAATCGGCCTACCCGAACGTGATGAGCCTGCATTCGTCGGGCTTCGTCGTGATGATGGTGCTGATCGGCGGCGGCCTCGTCAGCTTCTGGGGGCCGGTGATCGGCGCGCTGTTCTTCATCCTCGCGCGCGACCTGCTCGGCGCCGCCACCGACACCTGGCTGCTGTGGTACGGCCTCTTGTTCGTCGGCATGGTGTTGTGGAAACCGGAAGGCATCGCCGGCGTCTGGCAGGCGATGCGGCCCAAGTGGCGGCACCGGCCAGCGCCGGTCGCGGCCACGAAGAAGGAGGTCGCGCATGGCCCTGTTTGAGGCGCGCCACCTGCACAAGCGCTTCGGCCACCAGGTCGTGCTGCAGGACGTGAGCCTCGCGTTCGAGGCCGGCCGGCTGTCGGGGATCATGGGGCCGAACGGCGCCGGCAAGACGACCTGCTTCAACGTGCTGACCGGGCGCTTCCGGCCCGACCGCGGCAGCGTGCACTTCGAAGGCGCCGACATCACCGGCGCGTCGCCGCGCGAGATCGCGCGCCGCGGCATCTCGCGCTCGTTCCAGATCATGAATCTGTTCAACGACTACAGCGCGCTCGACAACGTGCTGGTCGCGCTCCCGCGGGTGCGCCGCCAGGGCTTCAACCCGTGGCGCGACCTGCGCACCGATTCGACCGCACAGGACCAGGCCGCCGCCGTGCTCGCCCGCGTGGGCCTGGCCGGCAAGGAACACGCGATCGCGAAGGGCTTGTCGTACGGCGAGCGGCGCGCGCTGGAGATCGCCGTCGCGCTCGGCGCCGAGCCGCGCCTGCTGTTCCTCGACGAGCCGACCGCCGGCCTCGGCGCCGAGGGCACCGACCGCCTGGCCGAGCTGATCGGCGAGCTGAAGCGCCAGCTGACGATCGTCATCATCGAGCACGACATGCGCTTCCTGTTCCGCCTGGCCGACACCGTCTCGGTGATCCACTGGGGGCAGGTGATCGCGAGCGGCACGCCGCGCGAGCTGCGCGAGAACCCGTGGGTGCAGCGCTCGAACATCGGGGCCTTGGCGAATGCTTGAGCTCGACGCGATCCAGACCTTCTACGGCGACACCCAGGCGCTGTTCGGCGTCTCGCTCACGATCGCCGCCGGCGAAGTCGTCGCGCTGCTCGGCCCGAACGGCGCCGGCAAGACGACGACGCTGCGCTCGATCCTCGGCCTCACCCCCGCGCGCCACGGCCGCATCCGCTTCGACGGCCGCGAGATCACGCGGATGCCCACGCACCAGATCGCCGGCATGGGCCTCGGCTGGGTGCCCGACGACCGGCGCATCTTCCCGACGCTGACGGTCGCGCGCAACCTGAGCATCGCGCGCAAGCGCACGCGGTTTCGCGCCTGGTCGCTGGCCGAGTGCTTCGAGATCTTCAGCGCGCTCGAATACCTGATGCATCGCGAATGCGAGAACCTCTCCGGCGGCGAGATGCAGATGGTCGCGATCTCGCGCGCGCTGCTCGGCGCGCCCGGCCTCGTGCTGTTCGACGAGCCGAGCCAGGGCCTGGCGCCCAAGGTTGTGCAGGACGTGATGAAGACGATCGCGCGACTGAAGAGCGAAGGCATCGCGGTGCTGATCGTCGAGCAGAACGTGCACAGCGCGCTGGCCGTGGCCGACCGGGTCTACGTGATGGACCACGGCGGCATCGTCCACGACGGCCCGGCGCGCGAGCTGCTGGCCGACGGCGCAACGCGGCAGCGCCTGCTGGGGGTGTAGCGATGGGCACGCCGCTGTTGCGCGTGGACGGCCTCACCAAGCGGTACACCCGCGGGCTGTTGCAACCCGAAGTCACGTTCTCGCTTGCCGCCGACTTCACGATCGAAGGCCCGGGCGTCATCGGCGTGATGGGCCCCAACGGCTCCGGCAAGACGACGCTGTTCGAGCTGATCACCGGCAGCAACCTGCCCACCCGCGGCCGCGTGCTCGTCAACGGCCAGGACATCCACGCAGTGCGCACGCTGGAACGCGACCGCCTCGCGATCCACTACCACCAGTCGTACCAGGTGCGCTCGTTCAAGCGCACGAAGCCGGCGTTCCTGATGGAACACGCGATGACGCCGTCGCCGCTCGTCCATCTGTTCGACGAGCCGCAGTTCAACACGCAAGACGGCTACATCGGCTTCATGCTCGACTTCTTCCGCCGGCTGCGGCGCGAGAGCCGGCTCGTGTTCCTGTGCCTGCACCCGAACGAGCCCTTCCACATCGACATCCTGCGCGAGAGCTGCGAGCGCTTCATCTTCGTCGACCGAGGACAGCTGACGCACGCGGCCTCGTTCGACGCGCTGTTGGAGGATGCGCGGGTTCAGACCTATCTCGGGCGGCTCGCGCCGGCGACCCGGGCGGTCCGGTGAGCCGAGATCCTGCCTGCACCCGTTCGCTTCGTTCCTCGTCACACGCTGGCTCACACGCCGGCGAGGCACGCTGGGCTCCCCTCAACTCGAAGGAGTCTGTCATGCCGAAATTCGTGATCGAACGTGCGATTGCCGGGATCGGTGCCTCGAAGGCGTCCGAATTGCACGCCATCTCGCAGAAGTCGTGCAGCGTTCTGCAGGAGCTCGGACCCGGCGTCCAGTGGGTCCACAGCTATGTGACGGGCGACAAGGTCTACTGCGTCTACAACGCGGCCAGCGAGCAAATCGTGCGGGAGCATGCGCGGCGCGGAGGCTTCCCGGCCGACAGCGTGGCGCGGGTGATGACGATCATCGACCCGACGACCGCCGAAAACTGAAACTCCGGTTGCGCACACGCGGGCCCTGGAAGACGATGTGTCCATGGGCCTGACGATCCATCTTCTCGGAACGCCGCGCGTCGAGTGCGACGGCCGCGCGTTGCCGGCGCCGCGCGGCCGCAAGGTCTGGGGCCTGCTCGCCTACCTTGTCTGCCGCGAGGCCGCGGCGAGCCGCTCGCATCTGGCGACACTGCTGTTCGAGGGTGCCGAGGATCCCCTGGCCGCGTTGCGCTGGAACCTGAGCGAGCTGCGGCGCCTGCTCGGCGACGTTGGCTTGCGCGGCGACGGGCCCGAGCTGTCGCTCCCGCCGACGGCGTCGATCGACATCGAGGTCGTCGCCCGCGGAACATGGCGCGAGGCCTTGGGCGTGCCCGGCCTCGGGTGCGAACTGCTCGAGGGGATGAGCTTCGCGGACAGCCCATCGTTCGAGGTCTGGCTGGCCACCGAGCGCCGGCGCCTGCAGGCGGCTGCCGAGGCAGTGCTTCGCGAGGCCGCATTGGCCCGCCTGGCCGGCGGTGCCGCGGGCGAAGCGGCCGATCTGGCCGGCCGGCTCGTGCGCCTGAATCCATTGGACGAGAACTTCCAGGCGTTGCTCGTGCGAAGCCTCGCGGCTGCCGGCGACGGCGTGGGTGCGGCCCGGCAGGCCGCCGCGTGCCGGGAGCTCTTCAAGCGCGAACTGGGCGTGCAGCCCGGCGCGACGCTTGCGGCCGCGATGGTCACGACGACCGCGGCGCCGACCGCGCGGCCGGCCACCGGGCGCGCAGCCGCCCTGGCGCAGCTCGACGCCGGGGAAGCCGCCATCCGCGCGGGCGCGCTCGATGCCGGGTTGCAGTGCCTGCGCTGCGCGATCGTCGAGGCCGACGCCACCGGCGATGCCGCGTTGCGCGCCCGCACGCGGGTGGCGCTGGGCGGCGCTCTCGTGCACGCCGCGCGCGGCCGCGACGAAGAAGGGGCGACGGCGCTGCACGAGGCGCTCGCCGTCGGCCAGGCCGCCTCGCCGCCGCTGGCCGCCTCGGCCTGTCGCGAGCTCGGCTACGTCGAGTTTCTGCGCAGCCGCTACGAGCGCGCCCTGGTGTGGCTGCGGCGGGCATCGTCGCTCGCCGGGGACGATCGTGCGGAGCAGGCACGGATCGCCACCGTGCGCGGATCGACGCTGAGCGACACCGCGCACTACACCGCGGCCATTGCGATGCTGCGCGACGCCGAGGCACTGGCCGACAGCGTCGGGGACGCCAAGCAGGTCGCGTACGCGCTGTCGATGCGCGGGCGCGCCTTACTGCTGTGCGGCGACCTCGCAGCGGCGAGCGAGGCGCTCGATCGGTCGGTGGCGCTGGCACAGCAGGGCTGGACCGCCTTCCTGCCCTGGCCGCAATCGCTGCGCGCCGAGGTCGACCTGCTCCGTGGCGATCTCAGCGCCGCGGCGGAGCGCCTGGAGCATGCGTTCGCGCTCGGCTGCCAACTCGGCGACCCCTGCTGGGAGGGGATCGCCGGGCGCGGCCTTGGACGCGTCGCCATCGCGCGCGGCGACACGCAAGGCGCCATCGACATCCTTGTCGACACGATCGCGCGCTGTGTCCGCCTGCCCGATGCCTACCTCTGGGGCAAGGGCTATGCGCTCGACGTGCTGTGCGGCCTGGCGGTCGCCCAAGCCATGCCGCAGGCGTCGGCATGGATCGCCGAACTGCACAGCCTCGCCGCGCGCAGCGGGATGCGCGAACTCGCCGCGCGATCGCATCTGCACCGCGGCGCGCTCGGCGACCGCGCAAGCGCCACCGCCGCGACGCGGCTGGTCGGCGAGATCGACAATCCCGCGCTGCGCAATCTTGCGGAATCGGGTGTCGCCACAGGGGGACTGGCGTGATCAGGACGAAGGAGCCGCCATGAACCGCATTGAACAAGGTCTTCGGGCCGGCGCGCTCAGCGTCGTTCTCTGGCATGGCGCGGGACTCGCGCAGGTGATCGCGGCGCAGCCGCTGATCGCTGCCGGCGGCGAGCAGTCGCTGGCAATGAAGGCCGACGGCAGCGTCTGGGTCTGGGGCTACAGCGGCCGCGGTGAGCCCTCGCCCGGCGCGGCGCAAGTCCACCCGGTGCCGGTGAATCGCGTGCGCGGCATCGTGGCGGCCGCGGTCTCGTCGCAGCATCACTTCCTCGGCCTGCAGCGCGACGGTCACGTTCTCGCCTGGGGCTGGAACTTCTTCGGCCAGTTGGGCGACGGCACGCAGCGCCCGCGCGACGCGGCGGTCGCGGTGAAGAGCTTGCGCGGAATCGTCGCCGTCTCGGCCGGCAGCGACTTCTCCGCGGCGCTGGGCGCGGACGGTGGCGTGTGGGTCTGGGGCGGCAACTTCATCGGCCAGCTCGGTGAGCTCGGCGGGCCTGCGCCGGCCCTGCGCCTGGCGCCGGTTCGCCTGCCCGGCCTGAGCGGCGTGCGCGCGATCGCGGCCGGTCTCGGGGACTCATACGCGCTCGATGCCGCGGGCCGCGTCTGGACCTGGGGCCGCAGCAGCTACCCCGGCGAGAGCGCGACTGCGAGCGGCGCGGCCCGCTACGCCCCGGTGCTCGTCGCCGGGCTCGACGGCATCATGGCGATTGCCAACGGCGGCGAGCATGCGATGGCATTGAAGCGCGACGGCACGGTGTGGGCATGGGGCATCAACCCCGACGGCCGACTGGGCGACGGCAGCCACGCGTACCGCGCCGAGCCGGCCAAGGTTCGGGCCCTCAACAAGGTCGTCGCCGTCAGCAGCGGCCGCCATCACAACCTGGCCTTGCGCGCCGATGGCAGCGTGTGGGCCTGGGGTGGCAACCACGAGGGCCAACTCGGCGACGCCAGCTTCACCGACCGCGAACTGCCGGTCCCCGTGCACGGCATCGACCAGGTCGTCGCCATCGCCGCCGGCGCGACGCACAGCGTGGCGCTTCGCTCCGATGGCAGCCTGTGGAGCTGGGGCGACAACCGTGCGGGGCAGCTCGGCGACGGCAGCACCGAGACGAAGAATCAGCCGGTGCGCGTGACGGCGCGCCGCGGCGGCGGGTTCAGCCTGGGCAGCGGGTCCAGGCATTGAGGTCACCGGTTTTGCAGGGCGGGAAAGCGCCTGCGGAACTGCTAAGGGCGATCACTCGGAGGTGTTCAGCGTGCGATGGAACCCGGGGCCCTGGAGCCCCATGCCCTTCGTTCTTCGAGCGCGACGGCTCGCCGCCTTGTTTGGCCTGTGGCTCGGACTGCTCGCCGCGCCGGTGCTGGCCGACGAGCCGCTGCGCATCGGTCGCAACCAGGGCCCCACGACGCTGCTGACCGACGTGAGCGTCATCGTCCTGCAGGCGGCGTACGCCAGGCTCGGCGTGGAGGTCCGCTTCGAGGGCTACCCGTTGCTGCGCTCGCTCGTCCTGGCCGATGCCGGCACGATCGACGGCGACACGATGCGCATTGCCGAGGCGGGCGAGCGCTACCCGAACCTGCTGCGGGTCGATGTGCCGATCAACTACCTCGAGATCACCGCCTATGCGCGCGCGCCTTGCCCCACGCTGAACAGCTGGGACGACCTGCAGGGCAAGCGCGTCACCTACGAGCGAGGCGTGCTGGCCATCGAACGGCGCGTGACGGGACTGGCAACATTCCCGACCGACACCAAGCCCGATCTGTTTCGCCTGCTCAGCCGCGGCATGGTCGACATCGCGGTCGGCACCGGGCTGGAGACCGACGTCGTCCTGCGCCACAGCCCGGACAAGGACCGGCTGTGCCGCGTGAACGGCATCCTCGAGCGCGTGCCGCTCTACCACTACCTGCACAAGCGTCACGCCGCGCTGGTGCAGCGGCTGCAAGCGCAGTTGCAGGCGATGCAGCGCAGCGGCGAGATCGACGCGATCCTGCGGCGCGAGCGGGCCCGGGCCCTGGCCGAATAGCCCTGCCTGGAGGCAAGCCGTTCGCCCTGAGCCTGTCGAAGGGCCCGTGCATCCTGAGCTTGTCGAAGGACCTGAGCCTGTCGAAGGGCCCGTGCATCCTGAGCTTGTCGAAGGACCTGAGCCTGTCGAAGGGCCGGTGGCATGCCTCAGGGCTTCCTTCGACTTTGCCTTCAGTCCTGAACTTGTCGAAGAGTCAGGACGATCGGAAATACAAGTTCAGCCCGAACGGGAGTTGGATGTGCGCGGCGAAACACTCTCAGTGGCTCAGCCCCTGGTGTCGTTCGCCTTCGCCCACGCTCGATAGCGCGCAGTGTTCGCCTCGTTGGGCGGGTACAGGCCCGGCAACGGCATCCCGGCCTCCACCTGGCTCATGATCCAGCTCTCGAGGCGCTCCTGCTCGAGGGCGGCGGCGATCACGTCGTCGAGCAGCGCCGCGGGGATGAGCACGGCCCCGTCGGCGTCGACGACGATCACGTCGTTCGGAAACACCGCCACGCCACCGCAGGCGATGGGTTCCTGCCAGCCGACGAAGGTGAGGCCGGCCACCGACGGGGGCGCGGCGGTTCCCTGGCACCACACGGGCAGCCCGGTGCCCAGCACGCCGGCCAGGTCGCGCACGACGCCGTCGGTGACGAGCCCCGCGACGCCACGCGTTTTCATGCGCGCGCACAGGATGTCGCCGAAGATGCCGGCGTCGGTCACGCCGAGCGCGCCGACCACGGCAATGCAGCCCGCCGGCATGGCCTCGATCGCCGCGCGCGTCGAGATCGGCGAACCCCACGACGCGGGCGTCGCCAGGTCTTCGCGTGCCGGCACGAAGCGCAGCGTGAACGCGCGCCCGACGAGGCGCGGCTGGTCGGGCGTGAGCGGTCGGGTGCCGCGCAGCCAGACGTTGCGCAGCCCCTTCTTCAGCAGCACGGTGGTGAGGGTCGCGGTCGACACGCCGGACAATGCCTGAATCACTTTGGCGTCGAGTGCGAGCGGTTCGGTTTCCATGAAATCTCCTGGGGTGGGCGTCTGCTGGATCGGGACGCTACAACGTTTCAGCGGTCAAGGACGAGCCGCGGCCGCTACACCATACAAGACGAGCGCAGCCACGACCACGGCGGTGAATCCGACATGGATCGCGAGCAGCGTGGCCAGCACCGCCGCGGTGACCGACGCGCAGCCGTTGATCCCCCAGGCCCACGGAATGAGCCGGGGATCGGTGGCCTCGACCCTTGCCAGCCCCAAGGGGAACGGCATGCCCATGAACAGCGCCAGCGGGGCGATGAGGGCGGCCGAGATCAGGATCCGCGCCGAGTCGGGCAGCCCCATCGCGTGCTGGAAGAGCCAGGGAAGCAAGGCCAGGCAAAGCGCCGCTGACCCGGATATGGCGAGCGCCACCGCGGCCAGCGGGTGCCGCAGTTTGTCGTTCTGCAAGCGCGTGGACACGCGGCTGCCGATCCCGGCGAACAGCAGGAACGCGAACAGCACGACCGCGACCGCATAGAGCGGATGGCTCAGGAACAGAACGAACTTCTGAATGAACGCGATCTCGATGAACATGAAGCCGAAACCGATCGCCAGAAAGTAGACGAGGACGCGGCCCCGCGATCCGGCGAGCGGCACACGGTCTTTCTGCCGCGCGCTGCGCCACGTGACCCATGCCAAGGGCAGGCCGATCAGCAGCAGGCTCGCGAGCGCCGCTTGAACCAGCGTCGCCACGAGCACCGGATAGCCCCATTCGAGCAGCGGCAAGCCGCCTTGCTGCTTCAAGGACCAGAGTTCGGGCAGCGCTCGCCACTTGAAGAAGTGGAAGAAGTGCGGCTTGTCGTCGGTGGCCGGGGCGATGTTGAATTTGTAGCGCTGCAGGAATTCCTCCCGGCCCGGCCCCAGCAGCGCCACCGCAGCGTCGAACAGGTCGGGACCTTCGACCACGTTGTAGCGGTTCGCTTCCTCCGGCTGCATGCCGGGATAGAACGCCACATCGAACGAGCGCGCGGTGCAGAAGGCCTTGATCGCGGCGATGTCCTCGCCGCTCAACGCGCCGTTCTTGACGAGCAGCGTGCTGGTCTTCCAGCTGCGCACCAGGGCGAGCCGGGACCCGGGGTCGGCGACGCCCGATCGCTCCAGCGCCACCACGGCGGCGGCGAAGAGCTTGAGCGCATCGCGCGGCGGCAAGGTGATCCAGCGCGTGATCGCCAGCAGGCCGCCGGGCTGCAGATGGCGCAGATCGTCCTGCAGGGCTTCAACGGTGTAGAGGTAGTTCTCCGACAGCGCGTAGAGCCCGGCCGATGACGCGCTGAAGGAGTCGAGCAGCGCCACCTGGATCAGGTCGTAGCGTTGCGTGCTGGCGGCGACGAAGCCGCGCGCTTCGGCCACATGCACGCGCGCGATGCCCGAATAGAGGCCGCCCGCATAGTCCGCGAAGCGGCCCCGCACCAGATCGACGATCTGGGGGTTCAGCTCCACCGCATCGATCTGCCGGGCGCCGCGCGCGTGCGCCTGCAGCACGTCCGCGCCGGCGCCGGCCCCCAGCACCAGCACGCGCGGATGGTGCAGCAGGTGATAGGGCAGCGCCGAGCTGATCTGATCGAGATGGACCAGGCTGTCGAGCCGCCCGTCGAAACGGGTCAGCGCGCTGAGGCCTTCGCCGTCGGTGAAGACCCCCAGCTGCGGCGGCGGCTCGGCCGAGGCATTGAGGCTCAATCCCGGCGCGTGGCGCAACGCAACGCGCGGGCTCTCGACCACGCTGACGAGGCCGAGCGGGCTCGAGCGTTGCGCCACCACCCGCGCGTCGGGAATGCGCAGGGTCTGCGACAGCTCCTTGTACGGCGACATGGCGGGCTCGACCCACGCCGGCGGCACCAGCCAGGGCAGGCCCGCGGCGGCCATCAGCAGTGCCGCCGGCCAGCGCTTGGGGCCTGCGCATTCGAGCCACGCGACCGCCGCCGCGACCCATCCCAAGGCACCGATCACCTTCAAGGCGTCGGCGGGCGACAGCACGAACAGCAGGGCCACGACGCCGAGGCTTCCGATCCCCGCGCCGAGGATGTCGAAGCTGTAGATGCGCGACAGCATGCCGCGCCAGCACGACAAGGCCATGCACACGCAGGCGCCGGCGCACAGGAAGGGCAACAGAAGCAGCAGGTAGACGGCGAACAGGTACGCAGGCTGGCGCCGGTCCCAGAGAATTTCCAGCGGATTGAACGGCACGCGCTGCGCCAGCGCAAAACACACGATGGCGCCGACCCCGAAGGCCGCGGCGGATGCGCAGAACAGCGGCGCGAAACGCTGCCGCACGGCGCGCTGCGTCAAGGTCAGCACCGCGCCGCTGGCGCCGTAGCCGAGCAGCGCCAGGCTGATGATCATGTAGGCGAAGTGGTGCCACAGGATGATGGAGAACAGCCGCATCAGCAGGATCTCGTAGGCCAGCGCGGCGGCCGAGATCAGGGCGACGGCGATCAGCGGCGGAGCGGCCCCGCCAGGAGCCGACACGCGCGTCCGGGCCATCGACGTTGCCGGCTCAACGCGTGCCGGTCAGGGGGACGAAAGCCACCGGCAGGATCTGCCGGGTCGAGACCGTCCCGTCCGGGCTCTTCTCGACCAGCATCAATTGCTGGACCAGGAACGCTGCGCCGACCGGAATCACCATTCGGCCGCCGGCCTTGAGCTGGCGGATGAGCGGCGGCGGAATGTGGCTGGCTGCCGCGGTGACGAGGATGGCGTCGTACGGCGCATGCCCCTCCCAGCCGTAATAGCCATCGCCCAGGCGCACCTGGACGGTGTCGTAGCCCAGCCGCTGGAGGCGTTGCCGGGCCTGTAGCCCCAGCGGCTCGACGATCTCGATCGTGTAGACGGCCTTCACCAGATGCGCCATCACCGCCGCCTGGTAGCCCGACCCGGTGCCGACCTCGAGCACGCTGTGGCCGGGTTGCACCCGGGCCAGATCGGTCATCAGCGCGACGATGTATGGCTGCGAGATGGTCTGCCCATGGCCGATCGGCAGCGGCCGGTTCTCGTAGGCATGGGAGCGCTGGTCAACGGGAACGAACTCGTGTCGCGGCACCTTCGCCATGACCGCCATCACGCGCTCGTCGAGGGCTCGCTTGCCGATCTCGGCGCGGGTCTCGCGAACGAGCGCGCTGATGTCGTCCACCATCCGCCGGCGCGCGGATGCGAAGTCGTCGGCGGCGGCCTGCGCCGCTGTCATCGTCAAGAGCAGCGCGGCGGCAACAACACGGACGGTGCGCGTGGCCATCGCGTCGGATTGCCGGCAGCTCATGAGGTTCTCGCGGAACGGATCTGCGACAAGCGTACTCCCGACGGGCCGCGTTGCGTGGCGCATACGTTGTCGGCGCAATGACAGATGCAGCCGCCGACCCCCTCGATCATGTGGCTCGGTGTCAGCTTCGCGACATCCGCGGAACGTAGATTTGGCGCGCCTTGCAGCACCACGAGAGACCCCTTCCAACAAAAGGCCCCTGCATGACCGCACTACAGACCTTCCATCTTCCTGACGTCATCACCGGCGTGCCTGCCGACGTCGAACTCGCGCAACGCATGATCCGCGCGTGGCAGACCGACGGCATCTTCCAGATCGCCACCGACGAGGTGCAGAGTCGCAAGACCGAGAACGCGCTCGCGGCGAGCCGGCGCTTCTTCCGCATGCCGATGCAAGCCAAGGCGCGCTGCGTCAGCGACCTGACCTACAGCGGCTACATCGCCTCCGGTGAGGAGATCACCGCCGGCGAGGCCGACTATTCCGAGATCTTCACGGTCTGCAAGGACGTTCCGGCGCACGATGCGCGGGTGCAGGCGCAATGGCCGTGCCACGGCCCGGCGCCCTGGCCCGACGCCGACTACGCGCAAGCGATGAAGGTGTTCATGGACGAGCTCGGCGTGGCCGGCGAGAAGCTGCTGAAGTTGACCGCGCTGGGCCTCGGGCTCGACGACATCGACACGCTGACGCGGCTCACGCGGGACGGCTGGCATCACATGCGGGTGCTGCGCTTTCCGACGCTGTCGTCGAAGTCCGCGCGCGGCATCGGCGCGCACACGGACTACGGCCTGCTCGTCATCGCGGCGCAGGACGACGTGGGCGGCCTTTACATCCGCCCCCCGGTGGATGGCGAAGTGCGCAAGCGCAACTGGCTGCCCGGCGAGAGCTCGGCCGGCATGTACGAGAACGAGGAACCCTGGACCTTCGTCACGCCGGTGCCGAATGTGCTGACGGTTTTTCCCGGCGACATCCTGCAGTTCATGACCGACGGCCGGCTGCTGTCGACGCCGCACAAGGTACGCCTGAACACCCGCGAGCGCTTCGCGCTGGCCTACTTCCACGAGCCCAACTTCCAGGCCTGCGCGCGGCCGCTGTTCGAGGCCGGCAATGAGCACATCCACTACGGCACGCACTTCACCAACATGTTCACGCGCTGCTACCCGCAACGCATCACGACGCAGCGGATCGTGGCCGAGGATCGGTGGTCGGTGTTGCAGCGGTTGAAGGAGCAGGCGCTGCAAGGCTGAGTGCGGTGCGCGGCGGACTGTTCCGTGAGAATAAAGGCGTAAGCGAGCCCCAAGCATTCACGCGGATTAGCGGAGGCCGCTCACAACGCGGTCGGAACTGAAGTCCTATACCGTTGTGACTCCCAACTCCATCAGCCACTTATTAGTGAATCCGGCTGGTAGCAAGTCCTCCATATCTGCTTCGTTCGTCGGCGCGTCGAGGTGAGCGTATGAGTCTGCGTCGCAGTTGCAGGATGCGGCATCCTTCGCGCCGGACAGCGTGACGGACGATTGAGCCATCGTCGAAGCGCAGGCCATGGCGAGGCCTGCCACACACAGTGACTTCATCATGTCTCTCCTGGTTATCGCTGGCGCTTCGGCGCCGGTCTGCTGGGAAAGCAGTCAAGAGGCATCCGGGTGGCGTCACTGCCACCGGAACTCACGGGCCATTGAAGCGCTACTCGGGCTTGAAGCCGGCACCCTTTAGGAGTTCGGCACCCTGGCCCACGTCCGCGGCAATGAAGCGCTTGAACTGCTCGGGCGTTTCCGTCACCGGCTCGATGCCGAGCTTTGCCCAGGCACCCGATCTCGCCAATTCCGAAACGGCCGTGTTGATCGCGGTGTTGAGGATTGCGATGCGATCTGACGAGGTGTCCTTCGGCGCCCAGACGCCATACCAGGACACGTACGAGAAGTCGGGCATCCCGCTTTCCCGTACCGTGGGGACGTCACTCGCGAGTGGGCTGCGATTCTTCGAGGTGATCGCGATCGGTTTGACCCTGCCCGAAATGGCCAGGGGAAGAACCGAGATTATCGAATCCAGCAACAGGTCGACGTGGCCGCCCCCCACGTCAGCCAGCGCCGGCTGCGTCCCCTTGTACGGCACGAACGTGAACTTGAGGTTGCCTTGTTTGGCCAGCAACAGTGTGGCCAGATGGCTCGGCGCGCCCGCCGCGGGAATCGCGGCGGTCCACTTCTCCGGTTGTTGCCTCGCCGCAGCCAGCACGTCGGACAACTTGTTCTGCTTCAGTTGCGGCGCGATGACCAGCATCAATGGCGCCTCGCCTACCCGCGCCACCGGCGCGAAGTCGGTTTGCGGGTCGTAGGGCGCGTTGCTCATGACCTGCTTGGCGAGCACGTGGGTGGCGGCGGAGAAGAGCAGCGTGTAGCCGTCGGCAGTGGAGGTCGCCACGTTCTTTCCGCCAAGCGTTCCGTTGGCGCCGGCACGGTTGTCCACGATCACCTGGACGCCGAGCTGCTTGCGGAGCTGCTCACCCAAAAGGCGCGCGGCGTTGTCGACCCCACCGCCCGCAGCGAAAGGGACCACGATGCGGATCATGTGATCCGGGAACTTGGCTGTCTGCGCCCAGGCCGGCGCGATGGCGAACGCCATGGCTGCAGTGAGTAGCTTCAGGAATCTCATGTCGTCTCCAATTTGTCTCGTTGGCATGCCGGATCGGTCGATCACACCGACCGATCCGTGCGCCGACTAACCGACGAGCCCGGCCGAGCGCAGTGCGTTCGCGATCTCGACTTCGGCACCGGGCTCGAGGGGCAGCAGGGGGCTGCGAACCGTTGCGTGTTCGAGGATGCCTCGGGCCACAAGGCCATGCTTGAGCGCGACGGTTCCCTCCATGTGCGAGCCACGGTGATAGACATTGCGGGTCACGGGGAGCAGTCGGTCGTGGATGGCACGAGCCTTCTGATAGTCCCTGGCCTTGCCGGCAGCGATGAGTTCGATCAGCGGCTCGGGCGCGAGACTCCCGTATCCCACCAGAGCGCCGTCGACGTCGAACATGGTGTGCAGAAGGTATTCGTCGTGGCAGGTCAGGATCTGCAAATTGGGATTCTCGCGACGGATCACGGGAATCTCGGTGTCCCAGCGCCGCATGTTGCGCACACCGTTCTTCATCGCGAAGACGCCCGGCTGTGCGGCAATCTCGAGCTGGGTCTCGAGGTTGTACGTCGCCTTGGTCGCGTCCGGATACTGGAACAGGATCAAGGGCAGGCCGCTTTCCTCGTGAATCGCGCGGTAGCGGTCTTGCGGCGCTCCCTTCTGGTATCCGAAGCGCAGCCAACCGTGCGACGGATACACGAGGCCCGCCGCGGCTCCCGCCTTGACCGCGCGCTTTGCCTCCAGTGCGGCCACCTGGGTGCCTTCCAGCGTGATCCCGGCTATGACGGGAAGTCTTCCGTCGGTCGATTTGACGAAGCTCTCGATCACGGCCGTCTGCTCGTCGGGAGTCAGGAAGGTCCCCTCGCCGGCGTGACCGAGAACGACCAGGCCTTTGACGCCGGCGAAGCTGCCGAGCCACGAGCCCAATCGTTGGATGGCCGCATGGTCGACGGCACCGTCGCGGGTGAACGGAGTAACGGGTGCGGGAACGAGACCTCTGAGATCGATGGCTTTCATGTTCATTTCCTTTGCGGGCTGTTGAGCAAATACCGAGAACCTCGGCGTGAGGCGCCTCGCGCCGGAAGACCGATCTGCGAGAGCACGTGCAGCCAATGTAGAAGTCGGCGAGCTCTTCGCATACGTACAATTCAGAGGTTTCAGACTTGCCTCATTTGGCAAGTCTCAAGGAGGCCGCGATGAACGTGTCGGACGTCAGGCTCTTCCTCGAGGTCGCCGAGGCGGGCAGCCTGAGCAAGGTCGCGGCGCGCCGTCAGACGGTGCAGTCGCACGTCAGCAGGCAGATCACAGATTTCGAGACCGAGTGCGGCAGCCGGTTGTTCCGACGCACCGGGCGAGGCGTCGAGTTGACCGAGATGGGTGCCCGTGCAGCCGCAAGACTTCGCCCATGGCTGCAGGAAACCGAGCAGCTCGCGCAAGAGCTGCGTTCGGATTCGGGCAAGCTGATGGGGGAGGTGCGCCTGGGCATCATTCCTTCGGCCGCTCACCCGCTGATGACCCGTCTGTTCGAGCGGCTTCAGGCGCAGCATCCTGGTATCCGCCTCGACATCGCGGAGGCGCAGGGCGCCGAGTTGGACACGATGCTGGACAGCGGCGCGGTCGACCTCGCGATCCTGTTTCGCTTCAACCGTCCGAGCGGACGCGAGGAGAGGCTGCTGTGCGTCGCGAATACCTATCTGGTCTCAGCCCCGGGTGATGAACTCACCCGAGAGCCAACGGTGAACTTCTCTCGGCTGGCGGGTCTGCGGCTCGTACTGCCTCGCCGGCCAAGCCATTGGCGGCATGCGCTTGACGAAACTGCGCGCAGCTTGGGCTTCAAGCTCGACCCTGTCGCGGAGGCAGATTCACTCACGGTGCAGAAGCAACTGGTGGCTCACACGCCGGGGCTCTATTCGATCCTCGGACCATATTCGGTGACGGCGGAACTGCAGAGCGGCCAGCTGCAGGCCAGCAAGCTGGTCAAGCCCGATCTGTGCCGTCATGTGACCTTGGCGCTTCCAAAACAAGGCAAGCTCTCGCCGGCGTGCCGCGTGGTTGCGGAGATGGTGCAGGACTTGGTCGACTCGTGGGGGCAGCGACTCACCGAGCCGTCCGTGGCGGTCCCGGCAAGCGAGCGGCCGTCCTTGCCTTGACGCTCTCCGTCAGTTCTATGATTTCGGCCGCACCACACTAGACCGGTCGGTCGCGAAAAGCCGGAAATGGCCGTCAGTTTCGGCGTCTCGCACTTGCGCTCGAACCCGACTCAATGTCACCGGCGTGATGCCCAGGTAGCTCGCGATGTGATGGTGCGCGATGGCGTCTTCGAGACCTGCGTACTCTCGTCGAAACTGAAGCAGTCGTTCGGCGGCCGATAGCGCCGCCAGCGCCCACTCGCGATCTGCACGGCGCACCAGCTCCGCCCTGAGGACCGTGTCGCCCCATCGTTGGATGCTCGGGCTCCTGAGCATGCATTCCATCAGCGCAACGCTGGGGAACCCGGCGACACGAGTCTTGGTCATTGCGATGCAATTGACTCTTGAGCGCCCCCAAACCTGCCGCTTCGCGTCAGGCCCCCCGAGGGGGTCAAGGAAACTTGGGAGCGGCCCGGCGTTTCCTTGAGAGCGTTCGTCTGCGACACGAGCGATCGACGGCGTCAGCGCGCACGGGCCGACATGAAAGGCGAGAGTTGCCTCGCGACCCTCCGCGTCACCGACGTACGTCTTGAGAATCCCGCTCAGAACGAAATATTCGCGTGGTTCGCGCTCGCCGGCCGCGATGACGAGCTCCCCGGGTTCATGGCTCGCGCACCGCATCGCGCTCAGGACGGGTTCGAACGCATCCCGATCGAGCGGCGCGATCGATTCGGCGATGCTCAGCACGGCATTGCGGTCCGCTTCGTCCATGGTTATCAAATGATATTGCGAGACTCGGCCGTGATCGGAAATGATGGCCGCACAAAGTTCAGCGGAGGTCTTGACTCATGTTCAAGCGTAGCCGGTTTGTTGCAGCAGCACTCCTTGCGATTTCAGTGTGGTTCTTCGCCACGGGCTTCACCGTCCCCGACACGGTCGAACGGGACCGCTCGCTGCCAAGCATCGAGCTGAACGGATATCCGTTTCACGCCGAAGCCTTTGGCGATCCCGACCATCCGGTGGTCATCGTGCTGCACGGCGGACCCGGCGCGGACTATCGCTACTTGTACTCGTTGAAGGCGTTGGCGGACGACTATCTTGTCGTCTTCTACGACCAGCGTGGTACCGGGCTGTCTCCGCGGGTTCCGGCAGAGGAAATCACGCTGCAGGTTTTCGTCAACGATCTGGACGCCTTCGTGGAGGCTTTCGGCAAGGGCCGGCCGGTGCATCTCGTGGGCCACTCGTGGGGCGCCATGCTGGCGTCCGCCTACGCTGGAGCCCATCCGCACAAAGTGAAAAAGATCGTGCTCGCCGAGCCAGCGTTCCTGGACTCCACGACCTTGGGTGACCTTGACTCGGGCCGCTGGCCAGGGATTCGGGTCATGTGGGGCTTCACCAAGGCCTGGGTCAGCAAGTGGTTCGTACGAGCCCATGGCGACGAATACGCGAGAGATGACTTCTTCCTTCTGCAAGTGATGCCACTCATGCAAGGCGCGGACGAGCTGTGCGATGGCAAGTTGCCGCCCCTCGAGGCGTGGCGATTCGGCAGTCCCAACTTCAAGGCGACCTTGGGCAGAATGATGAACGATCCTGAGTGGGCGGCGAGCTTGGACTTCCGCAAGGGTGTGGACGCGTTCCGTGGCGAGACGCTCTTCCTCGTCGGGGAGTGCAACAAGGTTGTCGGCGCCGCGCATCAGAAGAAGCACCTCGGGCATTTCGCCAACGCGAAGCTCGAGGTGGTTCCCGCAGCCGGACACTTCATGTTCAACGATCGCCCTGATTACAGCAATTCCGTTCTTCGGGCCTTCTTGGCAGACAAGACACCTTCGGTGACAGCGGCCCCATAGGCCACCGACAGTGACGTCTGATGCTTGAGGTTGGGCGCTGCGGCGATGAGGCGTGCGACCTCCTCGCGGCTGAGCACCACTGATCGACCATCGAGGGGGAGATCCCGGGACATCGGCGATTGCGTGGACTCCGATGCACGAGACCTGCTCCAAGACGACCTGCGGAATTCGCCGGCTTTTCCGGAACGGCGTGTGCGATTGGTCGGAGGCCGACATCGAGCAGCAGTGGCTTCGAGCGCCGTGGCGGCGTTCCTACCGAACGCGGCGCCGCGGTTCACCGCACTGCCGGCGCCACCACCGCGTCATCACAGATCGGGTGGCGCTCGGCGCGTGCGCGCACCATACTGGAAGTGATTGCCCCGCCGAAATGCACGGTACTCGTGGGGACGAGTTTTCGTCTCCGCCTTCTGGAAGGAGGTATCCCATGTGCTATCGCGTTCATGATCTGGATCGCCCGCGGGAGAAAGCAGCTCAGCAGCCCACCCCAACGACCTTGTCGCTCCGCCCTCGCCTCGACGAGCGGTGGGCGGCGTTGATGGCGTGGCTGCGTCCGTCTGCGAAGCCAGCCGCCCCGGTGACGGCCACGTCCCCGTCGCAAGCCAAGCCGGCTGAGGCCGCGGCGAAGCCAGTGCCTCGGCCCCTTGATCAGGCTTCCACCGGCGCCAGCACCTCCCCCGAGGCCCGCGAGCGGGAAGCCGAGACGGTGTAGGCCACCGAAGCGGCGGGCGGTTCTCGCTGTCGCAGCGGCCGGGCACGCAGCGTGGCCGATCTGTCGCACAGCGCCGAGCTGCAAGTTGCGCCACTCGCCGAGCGATCCGGTACCGGCGCCTGCTCGCGGTGCCGTGCGCGCGCGCCGGCGCTCAGGTGCCGGTGCCGGTCGACGACGTGCGCATCATCCCGCTGTTGCCTTCCGGCGCGCGGGTCGTGCGCAGCGTGTCGCCTTCGACGACGACGCGCGAACCCGGCGTCGGCGCGGTCTTCTGCGTCAGCGTGCGAACGCTGCCGTCGTCCATCCGAACGCGCACTTCGTAGACCGTTTCGCTGCGCACGCGCTTCTCGACTTCGTTGCCGGCCAAGCCGCCGCCAATCGCGCCGAGCACCGTCATCGCCGTGCGGCCGTTGCCTTTGCCGATCTGGTTGCCGACCGCGCCGCCGACCACCGCACCGCCGACCGCGCCGAGGCCGGTGCCGCTGCCCTTTTGCTGTACTTCGCGCACGCCTTCGATCACGCCGCATTGCGTGCAGACGGCCGCCGGCTGGGTCGCGAGCGGGGTCGTGCTGCTGCCGGCATGGGTCGTCGACGAATTCGTGGTCGCGGCGCGACGCGCCGGGGCCTTGGCCGGCGCCGGCTTGGCGGGGGTTGGCGCCGGCGGCTCCGCCTTGGCGTCCGGATTCACCGCCGCTTCGTTCGAGGCGAGCGATGTGCGGGTGGCTTGCGTCGAGCCGGGTGCGGAGCCCTCGGCGGGTGGTGCCGGCCGCCAGGCAAGGCCGGCCGCCAAGCCGGCGCCAGCGATCGCCAAGCCGCCGGCGATGATCCAGGCGTTGCGAGCCAGCGGGTTGCGGGACGCGCCGTTGTCGGGGGTTGCGGTGGTCACGGTGGAGGTCGTCATGCTGCGTTTTCCTTTTTCAGTCTGAGCGCTTTCCATCAAGCGCTGTCCATTGAACGAACGGCGGCGCCGTTCGTTGCCCAGGGTCGTGATTGATTTGTAACGGGGTGCAGTGATCCCGATCGATCACATGCCCCACCCATTGCCGGCAGATCGACGCAGAGCCCATGCCAAGGCCGCGCATCCAATTCTTGGCACTTCGGCCGCTGAAACGGGCGTTTCGGCGCGGTCGCGCGCCGCAATGCGCCGTCGGCGCCGACCGGATTCGCGTTTGTTGCGAGCAGATGTTTCGGCGTGCGTCACCGGCCGATCAGAGAGACATGCGTGTGACCTGAACCGCTTACCTCATTGCTGGCGATCAGGGGTGTGATCGCAAGTGCGCGAGCGTCATTCGACCGTCACGCTCTTGGCGAGATTCCTCGGCTTGTCGACATCGGTCCCCCGCGCGCACGCCGTGTGATACGCGAGCAATTGCAGCGGCACCACGTGCAGGATCGGCGACAGCGCGCCGTAGTGCTCGGGCATGCGGATCACGTGCAGGCCCTCGCCCGACTCGATGCGCGTGTCGGCGTCGGCGAAGACGAACAGCTCGCCGCCGCGCGCGCGCACTTCCTGCAGGTTGCTCTTCAGCTTTTCGAGCAAGGCATCGTTCGGCGCGACGGTGACCACCGGCATCGCCGAGGTCACCAGCGCGAGCGGGCCGTGCTTGAGCTCGCCTGCCGGGTAGGCCTCGGCGTGGATGTAGCTGATCTCCTTGAGCTTCAGCGCGCCTTCGAGCGCGATCGGGTAGTGCATGCCGCGGCCGAGGAAGAGCGCGTTTTCCTTGCGCGCGAATTCCTCGCTCCAGGCGATGACCTGCGGCTCCAGCGCCAGCACGCCCTGCACCGCCACCGGCAGGTGACGCAGCGCGCTCATGTGCTCGGCCTCCTGCGCGTCGCTCAGGTGACCGCGCACCTGGGCCAGCGCGAGCGTCAGCAGGAACAGGCCCACCAGTTGCGTCGTGAACGCCTTGGTCGACGCGACGCCGATCTCCACACCGGCGCGCGTCAGGTAGGCGAGCGCGCATTCGCGCACCATCGCGCTGGTGGCCACGTTGCACACCGTCAGCGTATGCGGCATGCCCAGCGCGCGCGCGTGCTTCAGCGCGGCCAGCGTGTCGGCGGTCTCGCCGCTTTGGGTGATGGTGACGACCAGCGTGCGCGGGTTCGGCACGCTGTCGCGGTAGCGGTACTCGCTTGCGATCTCGACGTTGGTCGGGATTTTGGCGATGCTTTCGAGCCAGTACTTCGCGGTCGAACCGCTGTAGTAGCTGGTGCCGCAGGCGAGGATCAGCACCGAGTCGATGTCCTTGAACACACGGTAGGCACCGTCGCCGAACAGCTCGGGCGACACCCCGTTCACCGCCGACAGCGTGTCGGCGATCGCCTTCGGCTGCTCGAAGATTTCCTTTTGCATGTAGTGGCGGTACGGGCCCAGCTCGGCGGCGCCGGTGTGCGCGTGCACCGTGCGCACCTCGCGCTGCACCGGCAGGTAGCGGCCGTCGGGCGTGCGCTGGGTGATCCACACCTTGCCGAGCTGCATGTCGACCACGTCGCCCTCTTCGAGGTAGACGATCTGGTCGGTCACGCCGGCCAGCGCCATCGCGTCGGACGCGAGGAAATGGTCGCCGGCGCGCTCGTTGGCGCCGATGCCCAGCACCAGCGGCGAGCCGGCGCGCGCGCCGATCACGCGCTGCGGTTCGTCGCGGCAGAACACCGCGATCGCATAGGCGCCGCGCAGGCGCAACGTCGCGCGTTGCACCGCGTCGAGCAGGTCGCCGTCATAGAGATGGTCGACGAGGTGGGCGATGACCTCGGTGTCGGTCTGGCTGTCGAACGCGTAGCCCTTGGCCTTCAGCTCAGCGCGCAGCTCGTCGTGGTTCTCGATGATGCCGTTGTGCACCAGGGCCACGCGGCCGACCGCCGACGCCTTCGCGCCGGGGCCGTGCGAGAAATGCGGGTGCGCGTTGTGCACCGCGGGCGCGCCATGCGTGGCCCAGCGGGTGTGGGCGATGCCGGTGCCGCCCTGCACCTCTTCGGCGGCGACGTTGGCTTCGAGCTCGGCCACCCGCGCGGTGCTGCGAGCGCGCCGCAGCCGGCCGCCCTGGTGGACCGCCACGCCGCAGGAGTCGTAGCCGCGATACTCGAGCCGCTTCAGGCCTTCGATGAGAACCGGAACGATGTTGCGGGTGCTGACCGCGCCGACGATGCCACACATGGTGGGAACCCCTGATTGGACTGGATCGAAGGATCGTAAGGATCAATGCCGGAAATAAGCTTGCACAATTAAGTGATCCTTGACTTATGCTTCCACTCGCACTCATGGATGGAATATTTATCCGTTCTATCTTCTATTATGGAAGAATCAGTCTCACCTCTCCCACTTGACGCCACCGACCTGCGCATCCTCGGCCTGCTGCAGGACGACGCGTCGCTGTCGAACCAGGACCTCGCCGCCGCTGCCCACACCTCGCCGGCGACCTGCCTGCGGCGGGTGAAGCGGCTCGTCGAGTCCGGCGTCATCGAGCGGCGCGTGGCGGTGCTCTCGCCTGAGCGCCTCGGCGCCGGCCTCACGGCGATCGCCGAGATCACGCTCGATCGCCAGGGCGCCGAGCACCTCGCCGCTTTCGAAGCGTGCGCGGTCGCCGAGCCGGCGGTGCAGCAATGCCATCGCGTGTCGCCGGGGCCGGACTTCGTGTTGGTCCTGCAGGTCAGCGACATGGCGGCCTGGCATGCGTTGGTGCAGCGCCTGTTCACCCAGGACGCGAACGTGCGCAATGTGAAGACTTTCTTCAGCGTCCATCGGGCGAAGTTCGAGACACGGGTCGCATTGCCCCGCCTCAGCGCTTGATGACGACCAGCCCCTTCAGGTATTCGCCTTCCGGAAACGTCACCGTCATCGCGTGATCCGGCGCGGCACCGAGCCGCGCGTAGATCAGCCCGTCGACGCCCGCATCGAGCCCCGCGCCGGCGACGATCTTGTGGAACAGGTCGGCGCTGATCCCGCCGGAGCAGGAGAAGGTGAACAGCGCGCCGCCCGGCGCGAGCAGCTTGAAGGCGAGACGGTTGATGTCCTTGTAGGCGCGCGCGGCGCGCTCGGCGTGAGCCCCCGTCGGCGCGAACTTCGGCGGATCGAGCACGATCGCGTCGTAGCTCAGCCCCTGCTCCAGGCTCGTGCGCAGCGTCTGGTTCACGTCGGCATCGAGCACCGCGTGGCGCGATGCATCGAACCCGTTCAGCGCGACATGCGCGCCGGCCCGCTCCAGCGCCGGCGCCGACGAATCGACGCTGGTGACGTGGCTCGCGCCGCCGGCCAGCGCGGCGACGCTGAAGCCACCGGTGTAGCAATAGCAGTTCAGCACCCGCTGCAAGCCGAAGTGGCGCACGGTGTCGGCGAACAGCTTGCGGTTGTCGCGCTGGTCGAGATAGAAGCCGGTCTTGTGGCCCTCGGCGATGTCGAGCGTCAGCGTCCAGTCGTGCTCGCGGATGCGCAGTTCGGTGGGCCCGTCGCCGCGCAACCAGCCGGTGACCTCCGGCAGGCCTTCGAGGCTGCGCACGCTCGCATCGCTGCGTTCGTAGAGCCGCGTGAGGCCGGTGGACTTCAGCAACAGGTCGGCAATCGTCGGCTTCCAGCGCTCGACCCCGGCGCACAGGAACTGCGCGCACAGCGTGTCGGCATAGCGGTCGACGACGAGGCCGGGCAGGCCGTCGGCCTCGCCGTGGATCAGGCGCAGGCCGTCGCTCGCGATCGGCAGCCGCGCGCGCAGCGCGAGGGCCTGTGCGATGCGCCGCTCGAAGAACGCCGCGTCGATGCGCTCGGCCTGCTCGAAGCTCCAGACCCGCACGCGGATCATCGAGTTCGGGCTGTACGAGGCCCAGGCGAGAAAGCTGCCGTCGTGGGCGTCGACGCGAACCGTCTCGCCGCTGTCGGCCTTGCCGCTCGCGATGCTGCCTTCGAACACCCACGGGTGACGGCGCAGCAGCGAACGCTCCTTGCCGTCGCGCAGCTTGATGACTTTCATCGTGATGGCGTTCCGCTGCGCTTCTTGGCCCGCGGATGCGCCGCGTCGTAGACCTTGGACAGATGGCCGAAGTCGAGTTGGGTGTAGACCTGCGTCGTCGTGATGTTGGCGTGGCCGAGGAGCTCCTGCACCGCGCGCAGGTCGCCGCTGGACTGCAGCAGGTGCGACGCGAACGAGTGGCGCAGCATGTGGGGATGCACATGCGTGGGCAGGCCGGCCTTGAGCGCGACGAGGCGCAGGCGCGATCGAATCTGCCCCGGCGTGAGCCGCCCGCCGCGGATGCCGACGAAGAGCGCGGGCTCGCCCGCGGCCGCCATCGTGTCGCGCAGCGCCAGCCAGTCGCGCAAGGCCGCCAGCGCCGGGCCGCCCACCGGCACGCTGCGCCGCTTGCTGCCCTTGCCGAGCACATGGGCGAGCGCATCGCTCGCATCGATCCAGCCGGCCGCGGTGCCGCTCGCCTGCACGTCGAGCCCGACCAGCTCGCCGATGCGCAGGCCGCAGCCGTAGAGCAGCTCGACGATGCAGTGGTCGCGCGCCGCGAGCGCGGGGTCGCCGGACGGGTCGTGCAGCTCGCTCAGCGCGACCGCCTGGTCGACCGACAGCGCCTTGGGCAGCGGCTTGGCCGCTTTCGGCGCGCGCACGCCCTCGACCGGGTTCAGGCTCACCCGACCGTCACGCCCGAGCCAGCGGTAGAAGCCACGCCAAGCCGACAGCACGAGCGCGATGCTGCGCGACGCGAGACCCTGCATGTGCAGCTGCCCGGCCCAGCGGCGAACGTGCTGCGGCTGCACCTCGCGCAAGCCCACCGGCAGCACATCGGCAAAGCGCTGCAAGCGCACGAAGGCATCGCGGTAGATCGCGAGCGTTCGCTCGGCGAGGCGCCGCTCGACCTGCAGGTGAACCAGGTGACGCGCGAGGTCGTCGTTGAGTTCGGCAGCGGCGGCCATGGCTAGGGCCTGTTCAGCTTGCGGGCAACAGCCTCGACAAGCCGGCGCTCGCGATCTCGCCGATGCGCATCAGGAACTCGGTGCCCATGTCGGCCGAATAGCGCGTCGGGTCGGGCGAGCCGAGCACCAGCATGCCGAAGGCCGAGGTGGTGGCGCCGTGGCGCAGCGGGATCAGCGCGAGCGACATTACCGAGGCCGGCTCTTCCAGCCATGACGCCGCTTCGAAACCCGAGTTCACGCCGCAGTACGGCAAACTCAGGCTCGACGCGAAGCTCTTCGCGTCTTCGCTCACGTCCTGCGCGAAGGGCAGCGCGGCAAAGGCCGGCGCCGCGCCCCACAGCCGAATGCCCGCCTGCGGAATCATGTACTGGTGCATCACCTGGCTAACCACCACGTCGGGCAGGCTGGCCGCATCGGGCGTGAGCATGATCGCGCGGGTGAAGCGGTGCAGCTTGTCGGCGATGGCGGTGTTCTCCTGGCCATGGCGGATCATCTCGACGATCTTCAGCTCCATGCCCTTGAGCTTGTCGCGCAGCATTTCCATTTGCCGCTCCTGCAGCGACACGGCGCGCTGGCCATGCGGGCTGGTGAGCTGGATCGCGCTCAGCAGCTCGGCGTGGCGCTCGAAGAAGCCGGGGGTGTTCGCCAGGTAGTTGGCGATGTCGTGTTCGGTGATGCCCTGGATGCTCACAGTTCGCCTCTCATAGTTCGATCTCTCCTTCAAAGACGGTTTGCGCCGGGCCGGTCATGAAGACGGGCTGGTTGCCGCCGTTCCATTCGACCGTGAGGCGCCCGCCGCGCGCGTCGACATCGACCCGCGAATCGAGCAGGCGGAGCCGAATGCCGGCGACCACCGCGGCGCAGGCCCCCGTGCCGCAGGCGAGCGTTTCGCCGGCGTCGCGTTCGAACACGCGCAGCCGGATGTGGCTGCGGCTCACGATCTGCATGAAGCCGGCGTTGACCTTGCGCGGAAAGCGCGCATGGGCTTCGATGAACGGCCCTTCCGACGCCACAGGTGCGGTGTCGACGTCGGGCACCACCTGCACCGCATGCGGGTTGCCCATCGACAGGACGGCCACGTCGACCTCGTAGTCGCCGAGCGAGAGGGGCCATTGCTCGAAGCCACCGATGGGTCGCGGATCGAGGCCCGTCGCATCGAACGGAATCTTCGCGTGATCGAACTCCGGCGCGCCCATGTCGACCGTGACACGCCCGTCGTCCTGCAGACGAAGCTCGAGCTGCCGGTTCATCGTCTCGACGCGGATGGTGCGTTTGTCCGACAGGCCCTTGTCGCGCACATAGCGCACGAAGCAGCGCGCGCCGTTGCCGCATTGCTCGACCTCGTCGCCGCTGTTGTTGAAGATGCGATAGCGGAAGTCCACGCCCGGCGTGTTACTGCGCTCGACGACGAGAATCTGGTCGGCGCCGATGCCGAAGCGCCGGTCGCCGAGCCGGCGGTACTGCTCGGCCGTGAGTTCGATCGGAGCCTGCGTGGCATCGAGCACGACGAAGTCGTTGCCGGCGCCCTGCATCTTGGTGAAGCGAATTCGCATGCGGCGATTATCGGCGCTCGATGGCGCGGGCTTTCAGTAGAGCCCCGCCTCGCCCGCCGGCCGCGTCTTGAAGCGCTTGTGCACCCACAGGTATTGCGCCGGGTTGCGGCGGATCTCGTCTTCGATCCAGCGGTTCATCGCTGCGGTGTCGGCGAGCGCGTCGGCGCTCGGAAAGTGGGTCCAGGGTTCGAGGAAACGCACGCGGTAGCCCTGCCCGCCCGGCAGGATCTCGGCCACCACCGGCTGCACCACCATGTTCAACGCGTAGGCCATGCGCGACGGCGCGAGCAGCGTCGCCGCCGGCACGCCAAAGAAGGGCACGAACGCAGCGTCGCGTTCGCCGAAGTCCATGTCGGGCAGGTTGAAGAAGGCGTGGCCTTTCTTGATCGCGCGGATCAGCGGCTTGGCCGAATCGCTGCGCGGAAAGATCTCGGCGTTGTCGCCGAAGCGCAGCCGGCCGCGGCGCATCGCAGCGTCCATCACCGGGTCGCTTTGCTGCTGGTAGATCGAGCCGGCGGGATGGTTCTGGTACAGCAAGGTGGCGACGCCGGCGACGTCGAGCGCCATGAAGTGCGGCACCAGCCACATCACCGCGCGCTCGCTGCGCTCGGCGAGCTTGGGGTCACCTTCGACATGGATGAGCCGCTTCAGCCGCTCGGCCGACGCGTACCAGAGCAAGCCGCGCTCGAGCAGGCTGCGCCCGAGCCAGTGGAAGTGTTCGCGTGTCAGCGCATCGCGCTGCTCGGCAGGCATGCCCGGGAAGCACAGTTCGAGGTTGCGCAGCGCGATCCGGCGGCGCGAGCCGGCCAGCCGGTACAGCGCGCCGCCCAAGCCGCGCCCCAATGCCGCGAGCGCAGGCAGCGGAAGCCAGTGCACGAGCCACAGCAGTGCCAGCAGCAGACGCGATCCCAAGCGATCAATCCTCGTGGTTCTTGTCGGCGCCATCGCCGGCGTCGCGCGGTGTCTTGTAGCGGTGATAGCCCCACAGGTACTGCTGTGGCCGCTGCAGGATCAAGCGCTCCATCGCGCGGTTGACCGCCGCGGCGGATTCTGCCTGAGGCACGCTCGCGCCCGCCGCCGCGTCATCGAAGGCCGACAGGTGGACCACGTAGCCCGCCCCGCGCGGCAGGCGCTCGCCCCAGGCGAGCAGCAGCACCGCGCCGGTCTGCTGCGCCAGGCGCGATGCGAGCGTCATCGTGTACGCCGGCTTGCCGAAGAACGGCGCCCACACGCCCATGCCGCCGGGCGGCACCTGGTCGGGTAAGAGGCCGACGGCCTCGCCGCGGCGCAGCGCGCGCATCATCTGGCGCACCCCGGCGAGCGTGGCCGAGGCCGCCGCCAAGCCGGGCCGCACGCGCGAGGTGTCGACAAGACGGCGCAACCAGGCCTTGCGCGCCGGCCGGTACAGCACGGTGATCGGCCCGTGGCTCTTGCCGTAGCGCTCGGCGTAGGCTTGCGCGGTGACCTCGAAGCAGCCCATGTGCGGCGTGAGGAAGACGATGCCGCGGCCTTCATCGTGCGCCGCGTCGATGAGGGCCGCGCCGTCCCAGCGCACCTGCGGCAGGATGCCCTGCGACGCGGGTCGCATCCACAAGTAGGGCAGCTCCATCAGCAGCCGCCCGGCCTCGGCCACCGCGCCGCGCGCCGCGGCGCGCGGCACGCCGGCCTGCGAGGCGTTGGCGTCGAAGCGCTGCCGGTAAACGGGGGACAGCCAGTAGCCCGTCCAGCCCAGGCCAGCGCCCACAGCGTGAAGAAGCCACAAGGGCCAGCGCGACAGACACCGCAGCAGGGTCAGCATGTTTCCTATAATCGCGGCATCGCCGAGTTACTGAACTACTTGCGGGGCGAGGACGAAAGTCCAACAAATACTGCTAAAGCGTTCGCCGCTCCTCCAGGAAACAGGCAACGCAACGTGCAACTGACTGGAGTTTAAGAGTGTCGAACGACTTCCTTTTCACATCCGAATCCGTCTCCGAAGGTCACCCCGACAAGGTGGCCGACCAGATCTCCGACGCGATTCTGGACGCCATCTTCGCCCAGGACCCGCGTTCGCGCGTCGCCGCCGAGACGCTGTGCAACACCGGGCTGGTGGTGCTGGCCGGCGAGGTCACGACCAACGCGCATGTCGACTACATCCAGGTCGCGCGCGACACGATCAAGCGCATCGGCTACGACAACACCGAGTACGGCATCGACTACAAGGGCTGCGCGGTGCTGGTCGCCTACGACAAGCAGAGCAACGACATCGCGCAAGGCGTCGACCATGCGAGCGACGACCACCTCAACACCGGCGCCGGCGACCAGGGCCTGATGTTCGGCTACGCCTGCGACGAGACGCCCGAGCTGATGCCCGCGCCGATCTACTACGCGCACCGCCTGGTCGAGCGCCAGGCGCAGTTGCGCAAGGACGGTCGCCTGCCCTTCCTGCGCCCCGACGCGAAGAGCCAGGTCACGATGCGCTATATGGACGGCAAGCCGCACTCGATCGACACCGTGGTGCTGTCGAGCCAGCACGCGCCCGAGATGAGCGACGGCAAGCACATGAAGAAGGAGTTCGTCGACGCGGTGATCGAAGAGATCATCAAGCCGGTGCTGCCGAAGGAGTGGCTTAAGGAGACGAAGTACCTGATCAACCCGACCGGGCGCTTCGTCATCGGCGGCCCGCAGGGCGACTGCGGCCTGACCGGGCGCAAGATCATCGTCGACACCTACGGCGGCGCCTGCCCGCACGGCGGCGGCGCATTCTCGGGCAAGGATCCGTCCAAGGTCGACCGCTCGGCCGCCTATGCCGCGCGCTACGTGGCCAAGAACATCGTCGCCGCGGGCCTGGCGCGCCAGTGCCAGATCCAAGTGGCGTATGCCATCGGCGTGGCGCGGCCGATGAACGTGACGGTCTACACCGAGGGCACCGGCGTGATCTCCGACGAGAAGATCGCCGACATCGTCAACGAGGTGTTCGACCTGCGTCCGAAGGGCATCATCCAGATGCTCGATCTGCTGCGGCCGATCTATCAGAAGACGGCGGCGTATGGGCACTTCGGACGCGAAGAGCCCGAGTTCA
>DASXQQ010000156.1:0-19884 GCA_036507085.1 Piscinibacter sp.
CGCGAGCAGCAGCGTGACGATGTTGGCGATGATCACCGGCCAGGCGCCGATCGCCAGCCCGTAGGCGATCCACAGCACGATGCCGAGGGTGAACGCGCTGTACATGCCGAGCGAGATGCCGCTCACGTCGCGGGTGCGGAAGGTGTGCCAGGCCTGCGGCACGAAGGCGAGGGTGGTGAGCAGGGCCGCCGCAGTACCGAGCGCGTTGGTCCACAGCGGCGACATCATTCGATCGTCCGTGCCGGCGTGCGCGCGTCGCCGGCGGTCCATCGCAGCAGCGCATCGAGCGCCGGGCGTGCGGCTTCCTTGTCGGGGTGGTTGACGATGGCCACGACCACGTAGCGGCGGCCGCTGCGCGACAGCACATAGCCAGCGACGGCGATCACGTCGCGCAGCGAGCCGCTTTTCAGATGCGCCCGGCCGGCGCTCATGCGTGCGTTGCGCAAGGTCCCGTCGACGCCGCTGACCGGCAGTGAACTCACCAGCTCGGGCATCACCGGGCTCGCCCAGGCCGCCTGCAGCAAGCGCGCCAGCAGCGCGGCGCTGACGCGGCCCTCGCGCGACAGCCCGGAGCCGTTGTCGATCACCGCGCCCTGCGCCGCATCGCCGAAGCGCGATGCGAGCCAGCCCTGCAGCAGCTCGCGCGCGGCGTCGGGCGTGCCGGCGCCGCGCTGCACCAGGGCAAGCGTGAGGAACAGTTGCTGCGCCATCACGTTGTTGCTGAACTTGTTGATGTCGCGCACGACCTCGGCGAGGCCCGGCGAGGCGAGCGTGAAGGTCGGTGCGGTGGCGGGCGCCAGGCCGTCGCGCACGCGGCCGCCGAGCGTGCCGCCCATCTCGCGCCACAGGCCGACGAGCAGGCGCTCGTCGTAGCGTTTCGGGTCGACGTAGGCGAGCGGCCACTGCTTCTCGCCGCAGGCGACGGGGTAGGCGCCGTTGAAGCGAAAGCGCGTTGCGTCAGCGAAGTCCGCGTTCAAGGCGGTGTGCCAATCGACGCAGGGTCCTGCCGAGAGGGGCACGGTCGCGTCGCTGCGCACGCCGGCGAGCTGCGGCTCGACGCCGATGGTCGCGACACCGCGCAGCGCATCGGGGGTGAACGTGAACAGCACTGAGCGGTAGTTCAACAGCAGCGCATCGGGCTGCACGTTCTGCGGGCGCAGCGGCTCGCCGTCGAAATCGGCGGGGCTTTGCTCGGGTGCGTTGAAGGCGCTGCGGTCGAGCACGATGTCGCCGCGTATCTCGCGCACGCCCGACTGCTGTATACGGCGCAGCAGCAGCCAGACGCGTTCGAGCACCAGCTTCGGGTCGCCCTGGCCCTTGATGACGAGGTTGCCGTCGAGCACGCCGTCGCGCACCGTGCCGTGCAGCCACACCGGCGTGGTCCAGCTCCAGGCCGGGCCCAGCAGGTCGAGCGCTGCGTCGGTCGTGACCAGCTTCATCAGCGACGCCGGGTTCACCAGCCGTTCGCTTTGCCAGGCCAGGCGCGGTGTGGCCGCGCCGACCTCCTGCACCACCGCGGCGAGCGCGTCGCGCGGCAGCTTGGCCTGGTCCAGCGCCACCTCGACCTCCGGCGGCAGCGGCCGCGCGGCGGCGGTGGCCACAGCCAAAGACAAGAGCGCGCCGGCCGCGCAAAAACAGGTCCGTCCCCACATGGGCGGATGATCGCATGGCCCCGCCGGACGCCGAGGCAGCGTGACCTAAACTTGCGCGATGAGCGTGCTGCTGGCCTTCGACACCGCGACCGAACACATGAGCATCGCGCTCGGCGTGCACGGCGAACTGCGGCTGCATGAAGCGGCGGGCGGCGCGCAGGCCTCGGCGACGCTGATCCCGGCGATCATGACGCTGCTCGGCGACGCCGGCCTCGGTGTGCACGATCTCGACGCCATCGCCTTCGGGCGCGGCCCCGGCGCCTTCACCGGCTTGCGCAGCGCCTGCGCGGTGGCCCAGGGGCTGGCGCTGGGCGCGGGCAAGCCGGTGCTGCCGATCGATACGCTGCTCGCGGTGGCCGAGGATGCGCGCGACGGGGACGCGCCGCAGCGCGTCTGGGTCGCGATGGACGCGCGCATGAACGAGATCTACGCGGCGCACTACGCCTTCGAGGCCGGCGGGTGGACGGTGCTCACCGCGCCGCTGCTGAGCACGGCCGACGCGCTGAATGCGCGTTGGGCGAGCGATGCACCGCAGGCGGTGGCCGGCTCGGCGCTGGCGGTGTTCGGGCATCAGCTGCGTCCCGGCGCGGCACGCCTCGCGCCCGCCGCGCTGCCGCGCGCCCGCGCGCTGCTTGCGCTGGCGCAGGCAGCGTGGGAGCGCGGCGAGGGGCTCGACCCGGCGCTCGCCTTGCCCCTGTACGTGCGCGACAAGGTGGCGCAGACAACCGCCGAGCGCGAGGCGGAGCGCGCGCGATGAACGCCGCCGTGATGCGCGACGAGCCGCGCCCGATGCTCGTGCCGATGGCGCTCAGCGACGTCGACGCGGTGGTGGCGGTCGAGGTCGCGGCCTATGCCTTCCCGTGGACCCGCGGCAACTTCATCGACTCGCTGGCCGCGGGCTACGTCGCGCGCGTGCTCGAGGGCCCGGCCGGCCGCGTCGCCGGCTACTTCATCGCGATGGAAGGCGTCGACGAGATGCACCTGCTCAACCTCACGGTCGCGCCGTCCGAGCAGGGCCACGGGCATGCGCGCCGCCTGCTCGACGCGCTGGTGGCGCTGTGCCGCGAGCGCAGCGCCCAGCAACTCTGGCTCGAAGTGCGCGAGAGCAACGAGCGGGCGCGCTCGCTCTACCGGCGCTACGGCTTCAAGCACATCGGCATGCGCCCCGGCTACTACCCGGCTGGCCAGGGCCGGCGCGAAGATGCGGTGGTGATGAGCCTGGACGTGACGGAGGCGGGCGATGTGGAGTGAACGGCAGATCGCCATGCTGAGGGAGATGGGTATCCGGCTTTGGCCGGATACCCATCAGGACAAGACCTGCTCCCCCCTGCCCCCCTCCGAGAGGGGGGAGGGCAAGGCTGAGGCCTTGCCAGGATTGGACCTCTCGTCGCCACCACCCGCCTCCGTTCGCGCTGAGCTTGTCGAAGCGCCCGCGCATCCTGAGCTTGTCGAAGGGGCTGAGCTTGTCGAAGCCCCCGCGCGAGGTACCCGCGGTGACATCTCTCGCATGGACTGGGGCGCGCTGCGCGAAGCCGTCGCCGCTTGCACGGCCTGCAAGCTCTGCGAGAGCCGACGGCAAACCGTGTTCGGCGTCGGCAACCCGCACGCCCATTGGATGATCGTCGGCGAGGCGCCGGGCGAGCAGGAGGACATCCAGGGCGAGCCCTTCGTCGGCAAGTCGGGGCAGCTGCTCGACAGCATGCTGCGTGCGATCGGGCTCGGGCGGCAGGCGTCGACCGATCCGGCGCGCCAGGTGTTCATCGCCAACACGCTCAAATGCCGCCCGCCGGGCAACCGCAATCCCGAGCCCGAGGAACTCGCGCGCTGCGAGCCGTTCCTGATCCGCCAGATCGAACTGGTGCAACCGAAAATCATTCTTGCGATGGGCCGGTTCGCAGTGCAGAGCCTGCTGCGCAGCAACGAGCCGATCGGCAAGCTGCGCGGCCGCGTGCATCGCTACCATGGCGTGCCGTTGATCGTCACCTACCACCCCGCCTACCTGCTGCGCAACCTCGAAGACAAGGCACGCGCCTGGGACGACCTGTGCCTCGCCCTTGAGACTGCCGAGGGGCTCGGGCCGCCGCGATGAACGCCGTTCCCCAAGCGAGCGCCGACGAGCCCGGCCTCTGGGACGCGCTGCCCGGTATGCTGCTGCGCCTGGCCGAGGACGGGCGGGCACTGCAGGTCAACCCGGCGCTCGCCGACTTCCTGCTGACGAGCCCCGCCGACGCACTCGGCACGCCCTGGCTCGACGCGCTGGAAAGCGCTTCGCGTGCGGCGCTGCTCGACGCGTTGGCGCAGCGGCGCGACTTCACACTGCAGTTGCGCCTGGCCCGCACCGCGCGCGACGCGGGCGGACGCTGGGTCGACTGCGCGGCGCGCTGGCTCGCGGGCACCGGCCACTATGTGTGTGCGCTGCACGACGTGAGCGGGGCGCGCCACGCCGAGCTGTCGACGCGTGCACGGGCCGAGCTGCTGCGCCTGCTCGCCGACAACGTGCCGGCGCTGATCGCCTACTACGACGCCGCCAAGGTCGAATGCCGCTTCGCCAACAGCCGCTACGCGAGCACCTTCGGCTGGGACACGCAGTCGATCGTCGGCCGCAGCCTCGTCGAGGTCATCGGCATTGATGCCACGCGGCAGATCCAGCCGCATGTCGACCGCGTGCTGCATCAGGGCGAGGTCGCCACCTACGAGCGCGAGATCGCCACGCCCGAAGGCAAGCGCCACATCGAGGTCAACCTGCTGCCGCATCACGGCCCCGCCGGCGACACCGTCGGCTGCTTCGTGCTGATCTCCGACATCACAAAACACCACCTGGCCGAAATGGCGGTGCGCCAGTCCGAGGAGCGGCTGGCCAAGTTCATGCAGGCCAGCGCCGAAGGCATCGTGTTCCACAAGGATGGCTTCATCACCGACGCCAACCCGCCGCTGTGCGACCTGGTGGGCTACCGCCTCGACGAGCTGCTCGGGCGCAAGACGCTCGATTTCGTCGCGCCCGACCATGTGGCCAAGGTCGCCTCGGTGATCGCTTCGGGGCAGGAGACCGCCTACGAAAGCGTGCTGATCGACAAGCGCGGCCAGCGTATTCCGGTCGAGTTCATCGTGCGCACGATGATGCGCAACGAGGAGCGCATGCGCATGACCATCGTGCGCGACCTGCGCGACCGCCATGCGGCGCAGGCGCGCATCCACCACCTCGCGCACCACGACACGCTCACCGGGCTGCCCAACCGCAGCTCGTTCATGGAGCAGCTGGACCATGTGATCGCCGGCTCGCGTGTCAGCGGCAGCCAGCTCGCGCTGCTGTTCATCGACCTCGACCACTTCAAGCGCGTCAACGACTCGCTCGGCCACCTGGTCGGCGACACGCTGCTGCGCACCGCAGCCGCGCGCATCACGTCCAGCCTGCGCGCCACCGACATCGTCGCGCGCTTCGGCGGTGACGAGTTCATGGTGCTGCTGCCCGGCATCGCGCAGCGCTCCGACGTCGAGGAAGTGGCGCAGAAGCTGCTGCTTGCGATCGAGGCGCCGGTGAACGCCGACGACCGCCCGATCTCCGTCACCGCGTCGGCCGGCGTGGCGCTGTTTCCGCACGACGGCGATTCGCCGGAGGAGCTGATCAAGCACGCCGACACCGCGATGTACCTCGCCAAGGCGCGCGGTCGCGCGCAGTACCGCTTCTTCGACCCGGCGATGGCGAGCAACGCCTACGCCGCACTGGTGATGGAGGGCGAGCTCGCGCAGGCGCTGGAGCGCGGCGAGTTCGAGCTGCACTTCCAGCCGCAGGTCAGCGCGCGCGACGGCGCGGTGGTCGGTGCCGAGGCGCTGATCCGCTGGCGTCATCCCGAGCGCGGCCTGCTGCTGCCGGCGACCTTCATTCCGCTGGCCGAACAGCAGCGGCTGATGCTGCCGATCGGCCAGTGGGTGTTGCGCGAGGCGGCGCGCTGCGCCGGGCGCTGGCACGCGCTGGGCCTGGTGGCCGCGCCGGTCGCGGTGAACCTGTCGACGATGCAGTTCCAGGCCGTCGGCTTCGTCGAATCGGTGGCTCGGGTGCTGCAGGAGGAGGGCGTCGAGGGCCGGCTGATCGAGCTCGAGCTCACCGAACGCATGCTGATGGACGACCTGCCCGAAGTCAGCGCCAAGCTCGCCAAGCTCGCGGCGCTCGGCATCCGCGTCTCGGTCGACGATTTCGGCACCGGCTATTCGTCGCTCGGTCACTTGAAGCAGTTGCCGATCGACAAGATGAAGATCGATGCCTCCTTCGTGAAGGACCTGCCGGACGACCGCGGCTCGGCGGCGATCACCCGCGCGATCATCCAGATGGCGCGCAGCCTGGGCATCACCGCCATCGCCGAAGGCGTCGAGTCGGAGCCGCAGCGCTCGTTCCTGGCGCTCAACGGCTGCGACGAATTGCAGGGCGACCTGATCAGCAAGCCGCTGGATGCGGTGGCATTCGAGGCGTGGTTGCGCGGCCGCGGGGCGTGATCATTTCGCTTTCTTCACCGGCCGCGTCCACCCCGGCAACGACACCTGCTTCGCCCGTGCAACGGTGAGCTGACCGGCCGGTGCGTCCTTGCTGATCGTCGAGCCGCCGCCGATCGTCGCCCCGTCGCCGAGCGTGACCGGCGCGACCAGCACGCAGTTGCTGCCGACATGCACGTCGTTGCCGATCACGGTGCGGTGCTTGTTGGCGCCGTCGTAGTTGGCGGTGATGCTGCCGGCGCCGTAGTTCACCCGCTCGCCGACGCTCGCGTCGCCGAGGTAGGCGAGGTGGTTCGCCTTCGCGCCCTTGGCGAGGGTCGAGTTCTTCACCTCGACGAAGTTACCGACGTGCACCTCGTCGCCCAGCGCCGCGCCGGGGCGCAGCCGCGCGAACGGGCCGACCAGCGCACCGGCGCCGATCGTCACGCCGAGCGCCTCGCCGTCGATGTGGGTGAACGGGTGGATCACCGCGCCGGCGGCGATGCGGGCATTGCGGATCATGCAGTTCGCGCCGATGCGCACGTTGTCGCCCAGGTCCACGCTGCCTTCAAAGATGCAGTTGACGTCGATCTCGACGTCGCTGCCGCAGGCGAGCTCGCCGCGCACGTCGAAGCGCGCCGGATCGGCGAGCCGCACGCCGGCCTCCATCAGCACGTCGGCACGGGCGCGCTGGTAGCGGCGCTCCAGCTCGGCGAGCTGCGCCGGGCTGTTCACGCCCAGCACCTCGGTCTCGCTGCCGGGGTGCGCCGCGACGACCGGAACGCCGTCGGCCACCGCCATCGCGACGATGTCGGTCAGGTAGAACTCGCCCTGCGCGTTGTCGTTGGTGAGCTGCGCGAGCCAGCGCTTCAGCGCCCCGGTGGGCACCGCCATCATGCCCGTGTAGACCTCGCGGATTGCGTGCTCGTCGGGCGTCGCGTCCTTGTGCTCGACGATCGCGCGCACCGCATCGCCGTCGCGCACGATGCGGCCGTAGCCGCTCGCGTCGGGCAACTCGATCGTCAGCAGCGCAAGCTTCGCGCCGGCGCACGAGTCCACCAGCGCGCGCGCCGTCGACGCCTCGATCAAGGGCACGTCGCCGTTGAGGATCAAGGTCGTGCCCTCGTCGTGCAGCATCGGTGCCGCCTGCTGCACCGCGTGGCCGGTGCCCAGCTGCGGCATCTGGCGAACGAACACCAGATTGGGCGCACCGACGCTCGCCTCGACCTCGTCGGCGCCGTGGCCGGTGATGGTGACGATGCGGTCCGCCCCCAGCGCGCACGCGGTTTGCAGAACATGCTGCAATAGGCTGCGCCCGGCGAGCCGGTGCAGCACCTTGGGGCGCGCCGATTTCATGCGGGTGCCCTTGCCCGCGGCCATGATCACAATGTCCAGAACCATGCTCTTGTCCTTGCAGAGAAGCGTGATTATCGGCGCGCTGCTCGCGGTCCTCGCCCTGCTCGCGGGTTGCAGCGCGCTGCGCCTGGCCTACAACCAGGGCCCGGCCTGGGCTTACTGGTGGCTCGACGGCTATGTCGATTTCAACGTCGAGCAGTCACCGCGGGTGCGCGACGCGATCGGCGCCTGGTTCAAGTGGCATCGCAGCGTTCAGCTGCCCGACTACGTGGCGCTGCTCGCGCAGGCGCAGACGGAGGCGCTGCAGCCGCTGAACGCGGCCCAGGTCTGCCGCTGGATCGGCGAGGTGGAGGCGCGCGTGGGCAGCGCCGTCGAGCAGGCGCTGCCCGACGCGGCCGAGCTGGCGCGCGGCCTGACGCCGCGGCAGCTGCAGCACCTGGAGCGCAAGTACGCGAAGAACAACCAGCAGTTCGCCGCCGATTACCTGCAGGATTCACCGGCCGAGCGCTTGCAGGCCTCGGTGAAGCGGGTGATCGAGCGCGCCGAGTTCTTCTACGGCCCGCTCGACGAAGCGCAGCGCGTTCGCCTCGCACAAGGCGTTGCCGAGTCTCCGTTCGATGCCGAGCTGTGGCTGATCGAGCGCCAGCGGCGTCAGCGGGACACGTTGCAAACCCTGCGCCGCCTGAGCCTGTCGAAGGCTCCCGATCATCCTGAGCTTGTCGAAGGACTGAGCAGCGGCGAGGTGCCGGCGGGCGTTGCGCAGGCCGCGCTGAAGGCGCTGGTCGAGAACGCGCTGCGCTCGCCGCGCCCGGCCTATCGCGCCTACCAGCAGCGGCTCGCCCGCTACAACTGCGCCTTCGCCGCGCAGATGCATCAGACGAGCACGCCCGAGCAGCGCCGGCGCCTTGCGATGCGGCTCAAGGGCTGGGAGGACGACCTGCGCGTGCTCGCCGGCGACGCGATCCGTTAATTCGGTCAACCGGTCTGCACGACCACCCGGTGCGGGTTGGCGCCGCTGCGCGGGAAGTCCTTCATCGCCGCTTCGAACATCGGGCCCAGCAAGGAACTCGATGAGCTGTAGCCGTCGTTGACGGCGCGCGCCTCGTACAGCGGCTGGCCACTGCGGCGGTCGCGAATCAGCACCGCCACTTCGCGCTCGTAGTTGGTCGTCGGCGGGTAGGCGAAGCCCATGCCGAAGCCGGTGCGCCAGTACGGGCGATAGAAGCGCGAGTGGTACAGGCCGCCATGCCACCAGAACGGATCGTCGTACGGCGAGCGGTCGTAGGCGGTGATGCGCGCGCCCAGCGAGACGGTGACGTCGGCCGAATTCGGGTCGGCTGTCGGGGTGAACCCCGCGGCCTCGATGGCGCGCCGCGCGGCGTCCTCGAGTGCCTGATGCTGTTCCGGGTGCGCCTGTTGCGAAGGCAGGCGCTCGAAGGTGTAGCTGCCCGGCTTGCGTTCGGTGGGCCACTGGCTGTAGGTGGAGACGTCGGCGCGGAGCTCATACAGGCCGGCGCAACCGGCCAGCACCAGGGTGGTTGCCAGAGCGGTCAATGCTTTCCACATGGTGTCCTCCTGGACTCGGGGCGAGGTGCCGGCTCAGCCGCCCCGCCGCAGCGCGATGGTCGCGGTCGCCGGCGGGCCGCAGTCGTCCTCATCGTCAAACGCCCGGTCGCCGTTCGGGTTGACCTCGCCGCTTGTTTGGAGCGTCGTGAATGGGTAGAGGTTCCGGTCCATCAGATGCGAGGGCACGATGTTGCCCATCGCGCTGAACATGTTGTCGACGCGGCCCGGGAAGCGCCGGTCCCAGTCGCGCAGCATCTGCTTGATCTGCACCCGCTGCAGGTTCTCCTGGCTGCCGCACAGGGTGCAGGGAATGATCGGGAACTGCCGGTGGGCGGCCCAGCGCTCGAGGTCGGTTTCGGCCACGTAGGCGAGCGGGCGAATGACGATGTTCTTGCCGTCGTCGGACACCAGCTTGGGCGGCATGCCCTTCAGGCGGCTGCCGAAGAACATGTTCATCAGCAGCGTCTGCAGCATGTCGTCGCGGTGGTGGCCGAGCGCGATCTTGGTCGCGCCCAGCTCGCCCGCGACGCGGTAGAGGATGCCGCGGCGCAGCCGCGAGCACAGGCTGCACATCGTCTTGCCCTCGGGGATGAGGCGCTTGACGACCGAGTAGGTGTCCCGGTTCTCGATGTGGAACGGCACCTCGCGGCTCTTCAGGTACTGCGGCAGCACATGCTCCGGGAAACCGGGCTGCTTCTGGTCGAGGTTGACGGCGACCAGCTCGAAGCGGATCGGCGCGCGCTGGCGCAGGTTGATCAGGATGTCGAGCAGCGCGTAGCTGTCTTTGCCGCCGGAGACGCAGACCATCACTCGGTCGCCGTCCTCGATCATGTTGAAGTCGGCAATCGCCTGGCCGACCAGGCGGTGCAGCCGCTTGGACAGCTTGTTGGCTTCGTGCGCGGCGCGCTGGGTGTCGTCGAGTACGGCGCTCATCTCGAAAGGTCCTGGACAGGGGTCACATCGGCGGCGAGGCCGAACACTTCGCAGCCCACCGCATCGCAATCGGGATAGACGTCGGGCTTCTGCGTCGACACCCGCGCCGCCTTGACGCGCGGGTGGGCCAGCATCAGCGCGAGCACGTCGTCGCACAGCGTTTCCTGCAGGTGGATGTGGCCTTGCTTGACCCGCAGGCTGATCGTGCGGCGCATGAAATCGTAGTCGACCACCTCGTCGAGTTCATCGTCTTTCGGCGTCGACAGCGCGAGTGGAATGTAAAGATCGACGTTGATCAGCACCCGCTGCTCGCCTTTCTTTTCGAAGTCGTGCACGCCGATGTTGATCCAGACCTCGTAGTTGCGCAGGAACAGGCGCCGGCAGTCCATCAGGCTGGGGTGGCTCAGCAAGCTCTGCATCTCAATGCTCCTTCGCCGGATTGGCGATGAACAACACGTCGCGTGGCTGCGCCTGCAGGTGCTGGCCGCCGTCGACCAGCAGCGTCGTGCCGGTGATCGCCGGCGACTCGATCAGGAAGCGCACCGTGCGCGCGATGTCGTCGGCGCTCGACGAGCGCTGCAGCGGCGTCAGCGCATGCGCCTGCGCGAACTCGGCCTCGGTCATCGGCCCGGACAGCAGCGTCACGCCCGGCGCCACGCCGCACACCCGCACCCGCGGCGCGAGCGCCTGCGCGAGCATCACGGTGGCGGCCTGCAGCGCGGCCTTCGACAGCGTGTACGAGAAGTAGTCAGGGTTCGGGTTCCACAGTTTCTGGTCGAGCAGGTTGACGACGCAGCCGACGCCATCACCGTCCCTCAGCTGCGCGTGCAAGGCCTGTGCGAGCAGCACTGCCGGCGCGGTGTTGGCGCGCCAGTGCCGGTCCATCGCCGCGTGGCTGAAGCTCGCCGGCGCGTCGTACTCGAAGACCGACGCGTTGTTGACGACCGCGTCGAGCCGCCCGAAGTGCGCCCGCACCGCCGGCAGCAGCGCGCGGCAGGCGGCCTCGTCGGCGAGGTCGGCAACGAACACCGCGGCCTGCGCGCCGGCGGCGCGCGCCTCGGCGGCGGTGGCCTCGGCAGCGTCGCGCGACTGGCGGCAGTGCACGCCGACGTCGAAGCCGCTGCGCGCCAGGTGCAGGGCAATTTCGCGGCCGAGCCGGCGGGCCGCGCCGGTCACCAGCACTACGGGTCGGGAAGCCATGGTTTCTACAATGCGCCGATGCAATCGAATCGAGCTGCCAGTGTATCGGGGGCGCTGGCCTCCCTGATCCGCCAGGCGATCGCCCACCAAGGGGGCTGGCTGCCGTTCGATCGCTTCATGGCGATGGCGCTGTACGCGCCGGGGCTGGGCTATTACGCGCGGGGCAGCCGCCAGTTCGGCGCCTTGCCGGCGTCGGGCAGCGACTTCATCACCGGCCCGGAGCTTTCGCCGCTGTTCGGTCGCGCGCTGGCGCGTCAGGTCGAGCAGGCGCTGGCCGGCAGCGGCACCGCCGAGCTGTGGGAGTTCGGCGCGGGTTCGGGGGCGCTGGCGCGGCAGCTGCTCGACACGCTCGGCGAACGGGTGCAGCGATACCGCATCGTCGACCTGTCAGGCGCGCTGCGCGAGCGCCAGCGCGAAACCCTGGGTGGCCACGCGGCCAAGCTCGAGTGGCTCGACGAACTGCCCGACACGATGCACGGCGTCGTGATCGGCAACGAGGTGCTCGATGCGATGCCGGTGCAGCTGCTGCATTTCGATGGGCACGAGTGGTTCGAGCGCGGCGTGGCGGCCACGCCGCAAGGCTTCGCGTGGAGTGACCGGCCGACGTCGCTGCGTCCGCCGCACGACGGTCCGTTCATTCCCGGAACCGTCACCGAGGTTCATCCGCAGGCTGAAGCGTTCATCGCGACGCTGGCCGAGCGGCTCGAACGCGGCGCCGCGTTCTTCATCGACTACGGGTTTCCGGCCGCCGAGTACTACCACCCGCAGCGCCACGGCGGCACCCTGATGTGCCACCAGGCGCACCGCGCCGACGCCGACCCGCTGGTCGCGGTGGGCGAGAAGGACATCACCGCGCATGTGAACTTCAGCGCCATCGCGCTGGCCGCGCAGGACGCCGGCCTCGAGGTGCTGGGCTACGCGACGCAGGCGCGCTTCCTGATGAACTGTGGCCTGCTCGACCTGCTGCAAGGCGCCGACCTGAAGACGATCGCCAACGCGCAGAAGCTGCTCAACGAGCACGAGATGGGCGAGTTGTTCAAGGTGATCGGTTTCGCCCGCGGCTGCGACGCGGCGTTCAGCACCGCGCCGCTGGGCTTCGCGGCGGGGGATCGCACGCACACGCTGTAAAGCGCGTCAATGCGAGATCGACCACTCGTGCGCGCAGTGGCGGCAGTGCACCGTCAGCTGTTGCTGGACTCGATCCTCGGCCGTCACGTTGAAGCGCGCGTAGGTCTTGCAGTTCGGGCAGACCGCCTGGTGGGCGATGCGCTCGGCATAGGTCAGCAAATACAGGTAGCGCCGCAGCGCGTGCACGCCCACGGCACCGCAGAGCACGATGGCGGCCGCATCGAACAGCTGGTCGGACCAGGGGGCGCTGCGGCTGTGCACCTCGAACGCTGCCATCACGCCGATCGCGCACAGCAGCGTCAGCACCAGGTAGGCATGGCTGCGGATCAGCGTGCGCTCGTACCACTTGCGGAAACCGCGCTTGCGAATGCCGTCCGCCAGGCCCATGTGGCATCGTGGCACAAAACGGCAACGACGTGCTCACCGCGAGTGGCAGCGCGCCACCGCGCAGCGGCGCCGCCGCGCCGCTGCACGCATGCCCTGATCAGGGCTTGCTGACCGACACCGCGATGAAGTGCTTGGTCGGCACCGAGCTGACGACCAGCGTGATGCCGCTGCCTGGCAGCGGCATCTGTACGACGCCGCTGCAGCTGAAGGCGCCGCCTGCCGAGCTGGTGCAGGCGTTGGTTGCGCGATAGCGCAGGCCGGGGTACGGGTCGTTGAAGGTGATCGTGTCGAAGTGGCTGTCGGACGTGAACTGGCGCGTGGCCACGCCGGTCGCGGCGTCGACAGCGGTGTAGCTGACGCCGTCCTCGCTGACATCGCCGAGGCCGGCGGCGGCCGTGACGGTGAATTGCCAGAACGCGCCGCTGTCTCCCACCGCGGGCAGCGGGAGAGTCGACTGGTTGCCCAGCACGGTGACGCCGCCGCCGCTTTCCATCGCCACCATCATCGTGTGGCCCTTGTCGTTGCGGAAGGCGAAGACACGGGCCCCGACGATGCCGCCCGCGCCGTCGTCGATGTACTCGTAGCCGCCGTCGGCGTTGACGGCCAGGTGGCCGAACGGGCTGTTCGGGTCGACCGTGCAGCTGCCATAGCCCGCCGCGCAATTGGTCGACGTCGTGTTCACGCCCGCCGCATTGAAGGTCACGGTGCCGAAGTCGCCGGAGTCGCTGGCGGCACCGGTGTAGCTCACGCGGTTGTAGACGCCGGCCAGCGCGGCCAGGTCCAGCGTCTGTGCGGGCAGCGAGATGCCCACGGTGCCGCCGAGGCCGCTGCCGTGCCGCCACACCGCCATGCCCGACTTGGCCACCAGCACGCGCGTGCCGTAGCTGTCGTCCAGCGTGTAGTCGCAGCGGCTGTTCTTCGTGAGGTGATAAGTGCTGGCATCGATCACCGCAGTGAGCGCCGAGGCGTCGACGGCCACCGTGTAGCTGAGCTGGTTCGTCAGGTCGATCACGCGGTGCGTGCCGCTCTTCAGCGCCGGGCAGTCGCTGTTCGCCGGGGCGAGCAGCGTCGACACCGTCGACGTGCTCGTGGTGCTGCCGGCCGTGCTGGCGCTGGCCACCGTCGAGGTGAGCGTGGCCAGGTCGGTGCTGGCATCAGCGAGCTTGACTTGCAGGCTGTCGAGCACGCCGTCGTAGCCGGAGCCGCTGCCCGCCGTGATGCTGCCGGAAAGGATGTCGGTCACCGACGAGGTGTCGAGGCCGGCAGCGCTCAGCGCCTGCAGCACCGTGGTCTGCGCCGCCGCCACCGAGTTGCTGCTGATCGTCGTGCTGCTGTTGAAGCCCGCGACGAAGTTGGCCGGGTCGCTGCCGGCCAGCTGCGCGACCAGCAACTCACTCAACGGCGTAATGTTCGAGCTCGCGTCGCCGGAGCCGGTGCCTGCGGCCACCGAATGGAGCACGATGCTGCTGTCGGCACTGGTCGCCGTCAACACGCAGGGCAGGCTGCCATTGGTCAGGCTGAGGCTGTAGGTGCCGCTGGCGGATGTCGTGGCATTGTCGGTGCCGCTGGCGCAGCTGACGCTGACCGTCGCGCCGGCCAGCGCGGCGCCGGTGGCAACGGTGCCCGAGAGGCTCAGCGCCGTGCTCGTCGGGGGAGTGGTCGTGGTGGAGTCACCGCCGCCGCCGCAGGCGGCCAGAGCGAGCAGCATGGGCACCGCCAGGCCGTGAGGCCATGGTGCGCGCAGTTTGAAGTCTTTCATGTTCCCTTCCTCAATGGGTTTGCGAATCGAGCGGCCCGCTGCGTCGGTTCTCGGCGCTGTGCGGCGGGCCGATTGTTCGTGCCAAGCCCATCGAGAGGCCTCATCCATTTGGATGAGGCCGCTCGCAACGATCGCGGCGCGTGTGAAAAGATGCACGAAAGACGCACGGCGAGCGCACCGGCCGAGGTGCCCTTCTTACAATCCGCCGCGATAACGCCTGATCCATGGGAGGACGAGTTGGGCACGCAATCGGCCGGGGATTTCGACGAAGCAGTGGCGGCCTTGTACGAGGCGGCGGTGCATCCACAGTGCTGGCAGTCCGCGCTTTCCAGGGTGGCGGCCTTCAGCGGCACGGAAACGTTTCACTTCCTGCGCTGGGACCCGATGGCCCGATCTGCCCCGTTCAATGTCCACGCCGACTGCGTTTCGAGCAGCGCCATCGAACGCTACAACAGCCACTACTGGTCCGTCGATCCGCGCCGCCGTCTGGTGGAGGCCTTGGCCGTGGGAGAGATGGCGGTTTGCCAGCGCCATTTCTCGGACGCCTTCGTCTCGCGCAGCGAGCTCTTCCAGGACTATCTGCTTCCGGTCATCGGTCAGCGCTACACCTGGTTTGCGCGGCCGCTGGTGGCGGGCAGCCAGGAGATCCTGCTGGCCATGATGCGCGGCGAAGACCGCGGCCCGTTCAGCGACGATGAGATCATCCGCGTCCAGCGCGTCATGCCCCACTTGCAGCGCGCGTCGCGCTTGTGGATCGACACCGAGCAGCTGCGCGAATCGGCTGCCGTGGGACGCCAGGTGGCCGACGCGAGCGGCCTGGCGCTGTTCGGCCTCGACGAAGCCTGCCGCGTCGTGCACACCAATGCGCAAGCCGAGGCGATGCTGCGCGACGGCCAGCACCTGCTGCAGCGCGGCGCACAGCTGCAAGCCGCGCATGAGCCCGACGCGGCGCGGCTGCGCGAGACGCTGGCCGACGTTGTCGCCAGCCGTTGTCCGCAGCGTTTTGCGATCACCAGCCGAAGCGGCGAACCCCACGCCTGCTTCCTCACGATCTCCACTCTGCCGGCCGGATCGCCGCTGCGCCCGAAGCTCGGCGCGGCGGCGGTGCTTGTGATGGCGCGGCGCCCCGGGCGCACCTCGCCGCTGGCGCCGGAAGAGCTCGCCCGCCTGTTCGGCCTGACCCGAGCCGAGAGCGCCCTTGCGCTGGCGCTGACGAACGGCAAGGCGCTGGACGAGTACGTCGCCGAAGCCGGTGTCTCGATGAGCACGGCGCGGACCCATCTGCGCGCCGTCTTCGACAAGACGTACACGCGCCGGCAGGCTGACCTCGTCCGCCTGCTGCTCCTGCTGCCTGCGGCTGGCTGAACCCGTCGGCGATCTTCACGCGTCCTCGGCGCTAAGCCCGGCAGCGACCGCCTCGACCCGCGCGGCGTGGATCGCGTCGCCGACCGCCGGCCCGGCGAGACCGCGCGCTGCGGCGTCGGCCGCGATGGCCGAGGCATCGACTGCGCGTGCGAGGGCGAGCGCGCGCTGCAGCCGCGCGCGCTGCGGGTAGGGCTGCGCCTGCAGGCCGCCGCGGCCGCGCGCGTCGCACTCGCAGGCGAGCAGCGCATCGTCGAAGCGCGCCGGCCGGCGCAGCGCGTCGCAGCGTTCGAGCAGGCGCGTGAGCGCGGCGGCGCCGAAGCTCTCGCAGCGGTGCACGTTGCCGTGTTCGCGCGCCACCAGCTCGGCCAGCTCGCGGCAGTCGACGGGCACCTTCCAGCGCTCGCAGACATCGCGCACAAGCGCGACGCTGCGCTCCTCGTGGCCCAGATGGCGCGGCAGGATTTCGGCCGGCGTCGTGCCCTTGCCGAGGTCGTGGCCGAGGCAGGCAAAGCGCACCGGCAGCGGCGCGTTCAGTTGCGCGCTCATGTCCAGCACCATCATCAGGTGCACCCCGGTGTCGATCTCGGGGTGGTAGTCGGCGCGCTGCGGCACGCCCCACAGGCGATCGACCTCGGGCAGCAGCCGCTCGAGCGCGCCGCAATCGCGCAGCACCTCGAACATCCGCGAGGGCCGCGCTTCCATCAGGCCGCGTGAGAGCTCCTGCCAGACCCGCTCGCTCACCAGCGCATCGACCTCGCCGCTCGCGACCATGCGCCGCATCAGATCGGCGGTCTCGGCGGCGACGCTGAACTCGGGCCAGCGCGCGGCGAAGCGGGCCAGCCGCAAGATGCGCACCGGGTCTTCGGCGAACGCCGGCGACACATGGCGCAGCCGCTTCGCGGCCAGGTCGGCGCGGCCGCCGAAGGGGTCGACCAGCGTGCCGTTCGTGTCCTGCGCGATCGCGTTGATCGTCAGGTCGCGCCGCGCCAGGTCGTCTTCCAGCGTGACGCCCGGATCGGCATGGAAGGCGAAGCCGTGGTAGCCCGGCGCGGTCTTGCGCTCGGTGCGCGCAAGCGCGTACTCTTCGCGGGTTTGCGGATGCAGGAAGACGGGGAAGTCGCGCCCCACCGGGACGAAGCCGGCGCGCGTCATCTCCTCGGGCGTGGCGCCGACGACGACCCAGTCGCGGTCGTTGACCGGCACGCCCAGCAGCGCGTCGCGAACCGCACCCCCGACCATGTAGCACTTCATGGGCGCGAGTGTAGGTTGCTGCAGCGCGCGGCTTCTGCGCTCACAATGCCGCGGCAGGTCCACGACACGAAGGGGTGAGTGATGAGTGCTGCTTTGGAAACGGGTCGGTTCGGCAGTGGCCACGCGGTGCTGCGCGTCGAGGACGCCGCGCTGCTCGCCGGACGCGGCCAGTTCACCGACGACCTGTCGGTGCCGGGCCAGACCTGGCTCGCGTTCCAGCGCTCGCCCTATGCGCATGCGCGCATCGTCTCGGTCGACGTGGCCGAGGCGAGCGCGATGCCCGGGGTGCTGGCGGTGTTCACCGGCGCGCAGCTTGCCGACGCCGGCGTCAAGCCGATCCCCCCGGTGCAGGGCTTCCCGCGGCCCGACGGCTCGCCCGCCGCGTCGCCGCCGCAGCGCGCGCTCGCCCATGAGTTCGTGCGCTTCGTCGGCGAGCCGGTGGTCGCCGTCGTCGCAGCGAGTCGCGACGCGGCGCGCGACGCCGCCGAGGCGGTGATGGTCGATTACGAGGACTTGCCGGCAGTGGTCGACCCGATCCAGGCCGTCGCGCCCGGCGCGCCGGTGCTGTGTGCGCAGGCACCGGACAACATCGCCGCTGAGATGCGCCACGGCGATGCGGCAGCCACCGCGCGGGCGTTCGCGCATGCGGCGCACACGGTGTCGCTGGCCATCGTCAACCAGCGGCTTGCGCCCAGCCCGCTGGAGCCGCGCAGCGTGCGCGCCGAGCTTGACGCCGCGACCGGCCGCCTCACGCTGCGCATGAGCAGCCAGATGCCCACCGGCGTGCTGAACTCGCTGTGCGAGACGATCCCCGGCCTCGCGCGCGAGCAGGTGCGCGTGACGGTGGGCGATGTCGGCGGCGGCTTCGGCATGAAGACGATGATCTATCCCGAGGACATCGTCGTCGCCTACGCCGCGCGCGAGCTGAAGTGCCCCGTCAAGTGGCAGGCCGATCGCGGCGAGGATTTCGTCTCGGCCTACCACGGCCGCGATGTCGTCAGCCGCGCCGAGCTCGCGCTCGACGCCAACGGCCGCGTGCTCGCGCTGCGCGTGCGCTCCTACGCCAACGTCGGCGCCTACGCGACCATGGTCGGCGTCGCGATCCAGGTGCTGATCGGGCCCTGGGTCTCGACCAGCATCTACGACATCGGCACCGTCGACCTGCATTTCAGCGCGGTGCTGACCAACACCGCGCCGACCAGCGCCTACCGCGGCGCCGGCCGGCCCGAGGCGATCTACCTCACCGAGCGGCTGTTCGACGCGGCGGCGCGCCAGATGGCGCTCGACCCGGCCGAGCTGCGCCGGCGCAACATGGTTCGCCCCGAGCAGATGCCCTACACCAACGCGATGGGCCAGACCTACGACAGCGGCCGCTTCGAGCAGATCCTCGAGCAGGGCCTGCGTCTGGCGGACTGGAGCGGCTTCGCGGCGCGGCGCGACGCCGCGCGCCAGCGCGGCAAGCTGCGCGGCCGCGGCATCGCGACCTTCCTCGAATGGACCGGCGGCATGGCGCTCGAGGAGCGTGTCGGCGTCAACGTCAGCGCCGATGGCATGGTCGAAATCCATTCGGCGACGCAGGCGATGGGCCAGGGCATCGTCACCAGCTACGCACAGCTTGCAGCCCAGGTGTTCGACCTGCCGATAGCGCGCATCCGCGTCGTTCAGGGCGACACCGACATCGCGCAGGGCTTCGGCAGCGCCGGGTCGCGCTCGCTGTTCACTGGCGGCTCGGCGGTGCACGTGGCCTCGGAGCGCACCGTCGAGCACGGCAAGGCGCTCGCCGCCGAGGCGCTCGAAGCCGCCGCGGCCGACATCGAGTACCGCGGCGGGCGCTACCGCGTGGTTGGCACCGATGTCGGCATCGACCTGTTCGAGCTCGCTCGGCGCCAGCCGAAGGCGGTGATCCATGTCGAGGCGAGCAACACCGCCGGCGGTCCGACCTGGCCCAACGGCTGCCACATCTGCGAAGTCGAGATCGACCCGGCGACCGGCGTGACCGAGATCGTCGCCTATGCGTCGGTCAACGACATCGGCCGCATCGTCAACCCGGCGATCGTACGCGGCCAGATCGAAGGCGGCGCGGTGCAGGGCATCGGCCAGGCGCTGTGCGAGCGGGTGGTCTACGACAAGGACAGCGGCCAGCTGCTGACCGGCAGCTTCATGGACTATGCGATGCCGCGCGCCGACGTGAGCGTGGGCTTCAAGACCGAGTTCGACACCTCGATCCCGTGCCTGACCAACCCGCTGGGCGTCAAGGGTGTCGGCGAGCTCGGCACGATCGGCGCGACGCCGACCTTGGTGAACGCCGTCGTCGACGCGCTGGCCCATGCCGGGCTCGGGCGCGACGCCGAGCGCATCCAGATGCCGCTGACCGCCGAGCGCGTCTGGCGCGCGCTCGGGCACGACTTCGATCCGTCGCCGCTGGCTTGAGGGACGGTTTCGTAGGGTGGGCTTCAGCCCGCGCGTTTCATTACTTCGCGCACGGGACGCGTGGGCTGAAGCCCACCCTACAAGCCCCTCCTACGCGTCGGGCGCGCTGCGGTACGGCTCGTCGAAGTCGAGGAAGTCGTGCTCGGCGAGCGCGGCCTGCGTCCACGCTTGCATCGCCGGCAGGGCCAGCACCGCGGCCACGTAGCGCTGCACCGCATCGGGCACCGGCAGCGCGTAGGTCTTGATGCGCGAGCACACCGGGGCGAAGTAGGCGTCGACGATGCTGAAGGCACCGAACAGCAGCGGCCCGCCGTGGGCTGCGAGCTGCTCGCTCCACATCTGGACGATGCGCTGCAGGTCGCGCTGCACCTCGGGCTGCTCGGCCAGCACCCG
>DASXQQ010000157.1:0-7861 GCA_036507085.1 Piscinibacter sp.
GGGGCTCCAGCATGTTCGACCACACCACCCAGCCCTCCTCCGCGAGGAGGGCTCCAGCTTGTTTGACCAGCCGGCCTTGCGGCCGGCAACACCTCACATGTCGCGCAGCGTCTTCGCCGTCACTCACTTCGCGAAGGGTGGGCCGGCCGGAAGGCCGGCTCGTCAAACAAGCTGGAGCCCCTCTCGCGGAGAGGGGCTGGGGAGAGCCGTCCAACAGGCTGGAGCCCCCTCTCGGAGGGGGCGCGGGGGAGCTGTGTGGTAAGTCGAGCCGTCCGAAGGACGGCCTCGCTACACCCGCTTTCCTTTCAGGCGATCAGCCCTGCCACCCTCGCCGCCAGACTCTGCTTCTGCGTGGTCGCGCTGCCGAGCACCGCGAAGCCGAGCAGCGCGCCGTCATCGGCGTGAAAGTGTGCGGCGCAGCCGTCGTCGGACAGATCGGTGCGCCACGTGCCGGCGGCGTCGACGGGCGGCGGGCACACCACCGTCGGGCAGGCGGGCGTCTTCACCGTCACCGGCATCGCGGGGTACACCACCGGGGTCGGCGTGCCGGCCAGCGTGGCCGCGAGCGCGCGCCCCTGCTGCATCAGCGGCAGCACGAACGGCAGGCTGTGGCCCTCGACCTCGGCGCAATCGCCGACGGCGTAGACGTTCGGCGCCGAGGTCGCGAGCCAGCGGTCGACGACGACGCCGCGCTGCACCGCCAGGCCCGCCGCCTGCGCGAGCGCCGTGCGCGGGCGCAAGCCGATCGCCGACAGCACGAGGTCGGCGGCTATCGTGCTGCCGTCGCTGAGCGTGACACGAAGTCCGCCGGCGCTGCGGTCGATCCGGCTCGCGGCGACGCCGAAGCGGAAGCGCACGCCGGCCGCTTCCAGCCGTTCGCGCAGGCGCGCGCTCGCCGCTTCGGGCAGCAGCCGCGACAGCGGCCGCTCGGCCAGATCGATGACGGTCGGCGTGACGCCGCGCGCGAGCAAGTCGTTGGCGAACTCGCAGCCGATCAGCCCGGCGCCGAGCACCGCGACGCGCGTCGCGCCTTCGAGCCGCTCGGCGAAGCGCGCGTAGTCGTCGAGGTCGTTGACCGACAGCACCGCGTCGGCCGCATCGCCGTCGAGCGCGAGCCGGATCGGGTCGGCGCCGAGTGCGAGCACCAGGTCGCGGTAGGCGAGGGTCTCGCCGTCGGCGAGTGCTATCGTCTTCGCCGCCGTGTCGATGCGTTGCACGCGGCTGTGGGTGCGCACCGTGGCGCCGAGCTCGGCCGCCATCTTTTCCGCCGGCTTCATCACCAGCGTCGCCGCGGTCTTGTTGCCGGCGAGTGCGTTGGACAGCATCGGCTTCGAATAAAAGCCCGCATGGTCGCGGCTGACGATCACGAGCGGCGTGGCTTTGTCGAGCCGGCGCAGCTCCCGCGCCACGCCGTAGCCGGCCAGCCCGCTGCCGACGATGACGATGGGATCAAAGTCGGACATCAGATCTCGACCATCTCGAAGTCGGCCTTGGCGACGCCGCAGTCCGGGCATTCCCAGTCGGCGGGGATGTCGTCCCAGCGGGTGCCGGGGGCGATCCCTTCGGCGGGCAGGCCGGCGGCCTCGTCATAGATGAAGCCGCAGACGACGCATTGGTAGGTTTTCATGGGTGTCAATTGTCGGGGGTTGAAGCAATCGGTCGGAACGAAGGGACTTGTCTTACGCCGCGACGCGGTCGAGCGTCGCCTGGTAGTTTTTCGCGTGGCGCTCCTCGACCTTGGCCAGCGCCGCGAAGCGCTTGGCCGCCTTGTCGAGCACCGCCTTGAACATTTCCGCGTGTTCCTTCGACTCGGCGATCTGCTCGTCCATTTCCTGCACCGCGGCGGTGTTGCCCTCGGCGACGGCGGCGTTGCGGAAGCTCGGGTACATCTCGGTGTACTCGTAGGTCTCGCCCTCGATCGCGAACTGCAGCGCTTTCGCCGGCGTCATGTTGGCTTTCGGGAACAGCAGGTCGGCGTGGCCGAAGGCGTGCAGCAACTCCTGCTCGGCGGTGTCTTCGAACACTTTCGCTGTCGCCTCGTCGCCGGACTCGCGGCACAGCTTGGCGAAATAGCGGTATTTGATGTGCGCCATCGACTCGCCGGCAAAGGCCGATTCGAGATTGCGGATCGTCACCGACGCGGGGTCGTGGAAGGGATTGGACATGGAGCTCTCCGGGGTTCGTTGAAGCGATGAACGAATCCTAGGGAGCGCCACGACTTTGGTAAATTCAATTGAGTCAAATGCCGCAATAGTTTTTCATGCCGATGCGCCCAGCGTCCAGGCGAGCAGCGAGAAGCTCGCGAACGCGAGCACCGTGCTGGCCATGATGATGCGGGCGATGCGGCCGTTGTCGGCGCCGTAGCGCTCGGCCAGCAGCGACACGTTGCTCGCGCTCGGCAGCGCGGCGGCGAGCACCAGCACCGTGAGGCCGAAGGCCGGCACCGGCGCACCGGCGGCGCGCGCGAGCAAGCCCAGGCTCAGCACCAGTGCCGGATGGATGGCAAGCTTGAACAGCGCCACTGGCAGGTAGTCGCGAACAGGGGTGCGCGTGTGGGCATGCTGGCCGGCGCGCCACAGCACCGAGCCGATGGTGAACAGGGCAACCGGCGTCGCCGAGTCGGCCAGCATCTTGATCACCTGCGCGATCGGCGCGGGAAACTGCAGGCCGCTCGCCGCGGACAACGCGCCGATCGCGATCGCCCACGGCAGCGGGTTGGTCATCGCGGCGCGCAGCGAGCGCGTCACCGACGCGAGCGCACCGGCGGGCTCGGCGGAAGCCGCGCTGCCGGGAACGCGCGGCTGCGCGATCGCAATGCACAAGGTGCTGGTGAGGATCAGGTCGATGAGCACGGTGCCGATCACCGGGCCGGCCGCGCGCTCGCCGAACAAGGCCACCAGCAGCGGCACGCCCATGAAGCCGGTGTTCGGGAAGGTGGCCACCAGTGCGCCGAACGCGGCGTTCTTCATGTCGACGCCGCGGCCCGCGTCGCCGCGTCGCAGCGTCGCGGCCACCGTGAAGAACACCATCAACAGCGCACACAGCGCGTAGATCGCGATCAGCACCGGGTCGATCAGCTGCGCGAACGGCATGCTCGAGCCGAAGCGGAACAGCAGGCAGGGCAGCGCGAAGAACAGCACGTAGATGTTCAGCCCCGGAATCGCCGCTTCGGGTAGCACGCCGCGCCACGCCGCGAGGTAGCCGCACAGCACGAGCGCGAAGAAGGGAACGGTGACGGAAAGGATGGCCTGCATTCGAGCCGCAGTATCGCAAGCGCTGGGGCGGGTACGGTTAAGCTGCGCGCTCTGCTTTCGTTGCCGCATGGAGAGATCGACATGTCGACGTCCCGTTCCGCATCGGCCTGGCGCTGGGCCCAGCGGCTGTGGTGGCTGCTCGATGCCAGCCGCCGCGTGCTGCTGAATCTGCTGTTCCTGCTGTTGCTGCTGGCGCTCGCGGTCGCGCTCGTGCGCAGCGGGCCGCCCGCCCTGGCCGACAAGACGGCGCTGGTGCTGGACCTGCAGGGCACGATCAGCGAACAGCCCTCGGGCAGCTTGCGCGAGACGGCGCTCGACCAGCTGCGCGGCCACGCACCGCAGAAGACGCCCTTGCGCGACGTGATCACCGTGCTCGACGCGGCGGCAAAAGACCCGAAGATCGAGCGCGTCGTGCTGGTGCTCGACGAATTCCAGGGCAGTGGTCTGGCGACGCTGCGCGAAGTGGCCGCGGCGATCGAGCGCTTCAAGGCGAGCGGCAAGCCGGTGACGGCCTGGGGCTCCAGCTACGACCAGCGCCAGTACTACCTCGCGGCGCACGCCAGCGAGGTGCTGCTGCACCCGATGGGGACGGTGTTCCTCGAAGGCTACGGACGCTATCGCAACTACTACCGCGATGCGCTCGACCGTGCCGGCGTCTCGGTCAACCTGATCCGCGTCGGCACCTACAAGAGCTTTGCCGAACCCTACATCGCCAACGGCCCGTCGGAGGCGGCGCGCGAGGCCGACGGCTATCTCTACAACGGCCTGTGGTCGACCTACACCGAAGGGGTCGAGAAGGCGCGCAAGCTCGCGCCCGGCACGGTGAAGACCCTCATCGACGAGGCGCCGCAGCGGCTCGCCGCGGCCGGCGGCGATGCGGCCAAGCTGGCGCTCGCCGCCAAGTTCGTCGACGGCCTGAAGACCCGCGACGAGCTGCGCCAGCTGATGATCGAGCGCGGCGCGCGCGACAAAAAGCGCAAGAGCTTTCGCCAGGTCTCGTTCGACGACTACCTGGCGCGCCAGCACCCGGGCTTCGGCGGCGATGCGGTCGGCGTGGTGGTGGCCGAGGGCGAGATCGTCGACGGCGTCGCTCCGGCCGGTCAGGTCGGCGGCCTGTCCACCGCCGAGCTGATTCGCAAGGCGCGCGACGACGAGCACATCAAGGCGGTCGTGCTGCGTGTCAACTCGCCCGGCGGCAGCGCCTTCGGCTCCGAACTCGTGCGGCGCGAACTCGAGTTGACGCGTCGCGCCGGCAAGCCGGTGGTGGTGTCGATGGGCGACGTGGCGGCGTCGGGCGGCTACTGGATCTCGATGGCGTCCGACGAGGTGATCGCCGATGCGGCGACCATCACCGGATCGATCGGCGTGTTCGCGCTGCTGCCCACCGCCGAGAAGACGCTCGACAAGATCGGGGTGCACACCGACGGCGTGACGACGACCTGGCTCGCCGGCGCCGCCGACGTGCGCCGTCCGCTCGACCCGCGCTTCGCGGCGCTGATCCAGAGCAATGTGGAGCACATCTACGCTGAGTTCACGACCAAGGCCGCCGGTGCGCGCAAGACCACGCCGCAGAAGATCGACGCGGTCGCGCAGGGTCGCGTGTGGAGCGGCGCGCAGGCAAAGGAGCGCGGCCTCGTCGACACGCTCGGCAGCTACGGCGACGCGCTGAAGGCCGCGGCCGCGCGCGCCAAGTTGCCCGAGGGCTACCGCGTCGCCTACATCGAGCCCGAGCCGGGTCCGCTCGCACGCCTGCTGAAGATGTTCGGCGGCGCGGCGGCGGACACGCTCGCCGCGCAGTTCGACCTGCGTCTGGTGCCGGCGGGCGTGCCCACGCAACTCGCGCGCGACGTGCGCCACGATCTCGGCTGGCTGGCCGAACTCGCTGACGCGCACAGGCCGTTCATGGCCATCACCCATTGCCTTTGCACCGCTCCGTGAGAACCCGCCGTTGAGTTCCGAACCTGCAACGCTGAACACCGCCCAGATGGACGCGGTGCATCACCTCGACGGCCCTTGCCTGGTGCTGGCCGGCGCGGGCTCCGGCAAGACCCGCGTCATCACCCACAAGATCGCGCGGCTGCTGCAAGCCGGCTACGCGCCGCAGCAGATCGCCGCAATCACCTTCACCAACAAGGCCGCGCAGGAAATGCGCGAGCGCGCGAAGGCGCTGGTCGGCCCGCGCGCGGCGAAGAGCCTCGTCGTCAGCACCTTCCACTCGCTGGGCGTGCGCATCCTGCGTGCCGAAGGCGAGCGCCTCGGCCTGAAGCCCCAGTTCAGCATCCTCGACAGCGACGATGTGCTCGGCATCCTGAAGGACGCCGGCGGCTCGACCGACAACGCGCTGGCGCGGCGCTGGCAGTGGGCGATCAGCCTGTGGAAGAACCAGGGGCTCGCGAGCGACCAGGCCGAGGCCGTGGCGGCGAACGACGACGAGCGCGTCGCGGCGCGCATCATGAAGCGCTACGAGGAACGCCTCGCCGCCTACCAGGCGGTCGATTTCGACGACCTGATCGGTCTGCCGCACAAGCTCCTGCTGCGCGACGCCGAATGCCGCGCGACCTGGCAGGACCGCTTGCGCTACGTGCTGGTCGACGAGTACCAGGACACCAACGCGATCCAGTACGAGCTCTTGAAGTCGCTGGTCGGCGAGCGCGCGATGTTCACCGCGGTCGGCGACGACGACCAGAGCATCTACGGCTGGCGCGGCGCGACCGTCGACAACCTGCGCCGCCTGCCGCAGGAGTTCGCCCGCCTGAAGGTCATTGCGCTGGAACAGAACTACCGCTCCACCGGGCACATCCTGCGCGCGGCCAACGCGGTGATCGCCCACAACCCGAAGCTGTTCGAGAAGAAGCTGTGGAGCGACTTCGGCGACGGCGAGCCGGTGCATGTCGTCGAATGCGACGGCGAGGAGCACGAGGCGGAGCGCGCGGTGGCGCGCATCCAGTCGCTCCGCGGCCAGGGCGGCGCGATCGCGGAGTCGGGTCGCCACAGCGACCCGGTGCAGTTCAAGGACTTCGCGATCCTCTACCGCGCGAACCACCAGGCCCGCGTGTTCGAGAAAGCCTTGCGCAAGGCGGCGATCCCCTACAAGGTTTCAGGAGGGCAGAGCTTCTTCGACCGCGCCGAGATCAAGGACCTGTGCGCCTGGCTGCGTCTCCTGGTCAACAACGACGACGACCCGGCGTTCCTGCGCGCGGTGACCTGCCCCAAGCGCGGCATCGGCCATCAGACGCTCGCCAACCTGGGCGAGTTCGCGGCGAAGTGGAAGACGAGTCTCTATGAAGCGCTGTTCGCCGAGAGCCTCGGTGCCGCGATCAGTTCGCGCGCGATCGGCTCGCTGCACGAGTTCGGCCGCTTCGTCAACGACCTCGAATACCGCGCCCGCCACACGAGCGGCGCCGAGGACGCGAAGGCGCTGCTGATGGGCTGGCTGAAAGACATCGAATACGAGAAGCATCTGCACGACGGCGAGGACAGCGAAAAACTCGCCACCGCCCGCTGGTCCAACGTGCTGGACTTCGTCGACTGGATCGCCAAGCGCTGCGGCGGCGAGATCGAGAACGACGGCGGCGCCACCTTCGAGTCCGAGAAGAAGAGCGTGCTCGACGTGGCGCAGACCATCTCGGTGATCATCAGCCTCGCCGAGCGCGGCGACGAGCAAAACGTGGTCACGCTGTCGACGCTGCACGCGGCCAAGGGCCTGGAATGGCCGCACGTGGTGCTGGCCGGCGTCAACGAAGGGCTGCTGCCGTTCAGGAGCGAGGACGAGGAGATGACGCGAGAGCGGCTCGAGGAAGAGCGTCGCCTGATGTACGTGGGCATCACCCGCGCGCGCAGCACGCTCGCGGTGAGCACGCTGCGCCGGCGCAAGCGCGGGCGCGACACCGTCCAGGGCATCCCCAGCCGCTTCATCGGCGAGATGAAGCTGCACGAGGCGAGCGCCAAGCAGGACCCGCGCGAGAAGCTGAAGGCGCTGCGCGCCGCGGCGGCGCAGCGCGCGGCGCAAGCGGTGGTTGTCGACAAGGCGTAGCCCGACCCTCAGCGACCTTTGAGCGGGTCGTACCAGATCTCCGGCCGAGTCTTGCGCGTGGCCTGGGTCTCGGGCGACAGGAACGGGTTGTCGATGTGGAAGACGCGGCGCGTCTTCAGGTGCGCCCGTTCGATGAGGGCGCCCTTGTAGCGCAGGAAATGCGCGTCGAAGCTGCCGTCGGCGATCATGCGGTTCAGCCCCGACTCGATGCGCTCGGCGAGGCGCCGGCCCTCGTCGCTGCGCTGCACGAAGAACAGCCGGGTGGTCGGGAAGTGCAGCAGCACCGCGTCCTCGACCTTCATGTCGGGCAGCAGCTCGCGCCGCTCGTCGTATTCGCGATAGGCCTCGTCGACGCCGCGCGAGAAGAAGTCGAAGCGCCGCGCGACCAGCATGCGAAACAGCCCCTCGTAGCTGTCGCCGGTGACGACCTTGAAGCCGCCGTCGCGCAGGATGCGCGTGTCGGCCCAGCTGAAGAACGAGCCCACGCTGTACTGGCGCAGATCGTCGAGCGTGCGCACCGCGGCAAAGCGCGGCTGCATGTCGGCGCGGATCAGGAACACGCGGTAGCTGATCA
>DASXQQ010000158.1:0-6412 GCA_036507085.1 Piscinibacter sp.
CGCGGTCACCTGGCCGGCGTTGTCGCCGTCGGTCTTGCCCGCGCCCGACAGCAGCTTGGCGCCCTGGGCCTGGGCGGCGGCGGCCGCGCCTTCCTTCATCTTCACGAAGAACGGGTTGGTCTCGGTCTTGGTGATCAGGCCGATGACCGGCGCTTCGGCGGCGATCGAAGCGCCGGCACTGGCCAGCAAAGCCGCGAGAACCGTGGCGTGCTTGAGTTGCATGGGGTCTCCTAAGGTGTCGATTGAGTTGCATCACCACCCCGTGCCAACGTAGCAAGGGGGTGTGGCTTGATTGTGATCGGCGTCAATTACTAAATCAAGTAGCTTGATTAATGGAAAACCCGAATCCGAAGGCGCCTCCCCTCTTGGCGATATTTCCGGTCGCGCATGTCGGCACACCCCGGCACGAAGCCGCTCGGGCTCTCCAGGGACGAAAGCCTTCCCGGCAACTTGATTACATCAAAGAGATTGATGTAGGAATCCGCAAATCCGGTCGGTTTGTACGCGAGCCGAAGTAGATGAATCAGTCTGGCTTCGCCCGGTCAGTGCAGCTTCACCCGCGGCTCGGTGCGGCGGGTGATCATGCGGGCCAGCGTCTCCAGCACGACCTTTGACGCACCGTGCAATGCCAGCTCGTGCATCTTGTACAGCGACTGGTACATGAGGCGGGCGAAGGTGCCCTCGATCATCAGGCTGCCACCGACCAGGGCACCCATCATGTTGCCCACCGTGCTGAACTCGCCCAGCGACACGAGCGAGCCGAAGTCGCGGTAGCGGTATGCAAGAAGCGGCTTGCCCGCGAGTCGCCGCCGGATCTGGGTCACGAGGTGCATGGCCTGCTGATGCGCCGCCTGTGCGCGCGGTGGCACCGTGCCGCCTCGTTCGGGCCACGGGCAGGCGGCGCAGTCGCCGAACGCGAAGATGTTCTCGTCACGCGTGGTCTGCAGCGTCGGGCCGACCAGCAACTGGTTGATGCGGTTGCTCTCCAGGCCGGCGAGATCCTTCAGGACCTCCGGCGCCTTGACACCGGCGGCCCACACCACCAGCTCGGCGGCGATGATGCGGCCGTCGGCCAGGCGCACGCCCTCGGGCAGGACTTCGGCCACCTTCGCTTTCGTGTGCACGACCACGCCGAGCTTGCGCAGCAGGCCCTCGGTGGCCTTCGACAGCCGTTCCGGCAGGGCCGGCAGGACGCGGTCCGCAGCCTCGATCAGGTTGAGCCGGATGTCCTTGTCGGGGTCGATGCGGTCCAGGCCGTAGGCGACGACCTGGCGGACGGTGCGGTGCAGCTCGGCGGAGAGTTCCACGCCGGTGGCGCCGGCGCCGATGATGGCCACCTGGAGCTGGTGCGGCTGCACGGGACCGGGCTGCGCATGGGCGCGGATGCAGGCATTGACCAGCCGCTGGTTGAAGCGCCGGGCATCGGCCAGGCACTCGAGCTTCATCGCGTGCGCGTCCACCCCCGGCGTGCCGAAGTCGTTGCTCTGGCTGCCCACTGCGATGACGAGGGTGTCGTAGCGGAACTTGCGCCGCGGGGTGACCTGCTCGCCTTCCTCGTCGACGAAGGCGGCGACCTCGACTTCACGGCGCTCGCGGTCCAGCCCGATCATCTCGCCGATGCGGTAGCGGAAGTGATGCCAGTGCGACTGCGCGAGGAAGTCGACTTCGTGCTCGCCGATGTCCATGCTGCCGGCGGCGATCTCGTGCAGCTTGGGCTTCCACACGTGCGATCGGGTCTTGTCGATCAGCGTGATCGCGGACCGGCCGCGCTTGCCGAGCTTGTCACCCAGGCGGGTGGCCAGTTCCAGGCCGCCCGCGCCACCACCGACGATCACGATCTGGTGCAAGGCAGTGGACGATGGGCTCGAAGCCGCATCACTCGCAATCTCGTTCATGGCGTGCCGCGCGGCAACGCTGCCGCCTCGCGCGCCAACGCGGTGATCCGTGGCCAGTCTCCCGCGGCGACCGCTTCGCGTGGGGTGAGCCAGGAGCCGCCAATGCAGGCGACGTTGGGCAGCGCCAGGAACTCGGGCGCCGTGGCGACGCTGATCCCGCCGGTCGGGCAGAAGCTGACATCGGGAAACGGGCCGGCCATGGCCTTGAGCATGCCGGTGCCGCCGGCCTGCTGCGCGGGAAACAGCTTCAGCTCGCTGAAGCCGGCGGCGCGCGCGGCGATCACGTCCGACGGCGTCATCACGCCGGGCAGCAAGGGCAAGCCGCTGTCCTTCGCTGCCGCGACCAATGCGGGCGTCAGCCCCGGGCTGACACCGAACACGGCGCCGGCCCGGAGCGCGGCCTCGAAGTCTTCCACCCGGGTGATCGTGCCGACGCCGACGATCGCACCTTCGACCTCCTGGGCGATCGCTTCGATCGCTCGCAGCGCAACCGGCGTGCGCAGGGTCAGCTCGAGCACGCGCACGCCGCCCGCCACCAGCGCACGCGCCAGCGGCACCGCGTCTTCGAGGCGCTCGATGACGATGACCGGGATCATCGGTCCGGCGCGCATGACTTGCAGGATGTTCATACGGTGCTCTCCTTGGCGAAGACAAAGTGGTCGTGGACCGGCGCCGCATGGGTCGCTGGGACGAAGCCTTGGGGCTCGGCCGCGTTGAAGGTGACGGCGCCCTCTTCGGCGCCCCGTGCGTTGGCGCGAAACGCCGCGAACAGCTCGCGGCCCATGCCGTGGCGGGACTCGCTCAGGTCGGCCACCGCAGGCTGCCGCGCCTGCCACTCGGCGGCATCGACCCGGACTTCGAGCAGGCCACGTTCACCGTCGAGAACGACGAGGTCGCCGTCGCGCACGCGCGCCAGCGGCCCGCCGGCCAGGCATTCGGGCGTCACATGGATCGCCGCCGGTACCTTGCCCGAGGCGCCCGACATGCGGCCATCGGTGACCAGCGCCACATGGAAGCCCTGGTCCTGAAGCACGCCGAGGATCGGGGTGAGTTTGTGCAGCTCGGGCATGCCGTTGGCGCGGGGTCCCTGCAAGCGCACGATCGCGACGAAGTCGCGTTCCAGCTCGCCGCGGTCGAAGGCGGCCATCACCGCTTCCTGGGTGTCGAAGACGAGCGCGGGCGCCGTCACGACGCGGTGCTCGGGCTTGACCGCCGAGGTCTTGATGACGGCCCGGCCGAGGTTGCCGACGAGCAACTTCAACCCGCCGTCCGCGCTGAACGGCGCCGACACCGGCGCCAGCACGCTGGCATCGCCGCTGACACGCGGCACATCGCGCCAGGCGAGCCGGCCGTCTTCCAGACCCGGCTGCTGGCGATAGCGCTGCAAGCCCCCGGCGCCGGCCACGGTGACCGTGTCGCCGTGCAGCAGGCCGGCGTCGAGCAGCTCGCCGATGACGTAGCCCATGCCGCCGACGGCATGGAAGTGGTTCACGTCGGCGCGGCCGTTGGGGTACACGCGCGCAATCAGCGGCACCACGTCGGACAGATCGCGAAAGTCGTCCCAGTTGATCATGATGCCGGCCGCGCGCGCGATCGCCACCAGGTGGATCGTGTGGTTGGTCGAGCCGCCGGTGGCCAGCAGGCCGACGATGGCATTCACGATCGTGCGCTCGTCGACCACATGGCCCACCGGCGTGTACTCGCCGCCCTGCGCGCTGATCTCGACGGCTCGCTGGGCCGCGGCCGCGGTCAGCGCGTCGCGCAGCGGCGTGTTCGGATTGACGAAAGCGGCGCCCGGCAGGTGCAGCCCCATCACCTCCATCAGCATCTGGTTGCTGTTGGCCGTTCCGTAAAACGTGCAGGTGCCCGCAGCGTGGTACGACTTCTCTTCCGATTCGAGCAAGGCATCGCGGCCGACCTCGCCCTTCGCGTAGCGCTGGCGCACGCGCGCCTTCTCGTCGTTGGACAAGCCCGAAGGCATCGGCCCGCCGGGCACGAAGATCGTCGGCAGGTGACCGAACTGCAGCGCGCCGATCAGCAGCCCGGGGACGATCTTGTCGCACACGCCGAGGCACAGTGCGGCGTCGAACATGTTGTGCGACAGCGATACCGCGGTGGCGAGCGCGATCACGTCGCGACTGAACAGCGACAGCTCCATGCCCGGCTCGCCCTGGGTCACGCCGTCGCACATCGCCGGCACGCCGCCGGCCACCTGGGCGGTGGCGCCGGCCGCGCGCGCGGCGCGCTTGATGAGCTCCGGGAAACGCTCGAACGGCTGGTGTGCCGACAGCATGTCGTTGTACGAGGTGACGATCGCCAGGTTCGGGCGCCGGCTCTCGCGCAGCATGATCTTGTCGCCGGCCGGCGCCGCGGCAAAACCGTGGGCGAGGTTCGTGCAGCCGAGGGCTTGGCGCAGCGGGCCCTTGCTGCGGGCCTGCTCAAGCCGTGAGAGGTAGGCCGAGCGTGAGGCCGCGCTGCGGCCGCGAATGCGATCGGTGACCGCGACGAGTGTTGTGTGGAGGGTCATCGTGTTCGCCATGTCGCTGTTCCTGTCTCTACGCCTGCGCGATGTGCAGCAGGTTGGTGGTTCCGGCCGTGCCGAAGGGCATGCCGGCGGCAATGACGACGATGTCGCCCGGCTGTGCGAAGCCTTCTCGGCGCGCCATGGCGCAGGCCTTGTTGACCATGTCCGGCACGTCCGTCACGCCCTCGTCGGCGTGCACCGAATGGACGCCCCAGACGAGGCAAAGCCTTCGCGCGATGGCCAGCTCCGGCGTGATGCTCAGCACCGGTGCGACCGGCCGCTCGCGTGCCGCGCGAAGACAGGTGTAGCCGGAGCGCGTGTAGGTGACCATGGCCGCCACCGGGACGAGGCTGGCGGTCTGCCGCAGCGACGTGCAGATGGCGTCGGCGATGTTCGATTCGGGCGGGCTCTGGGAAGCGTCGATGAGCGTGCGGTAGTACGGATCGCCCTCGACCTCGGCAATGATGCGGTCCATCATCGCGACGGCCTCGCGCGGATATTGGCCCGAGGCCGATTCCGCCGACAGCATCACCGCGTCGGCGCCGTCGTAGATGGCGGTGGCCACGTCGGAGGCCTCGGCGCGTGTGGGCACGGGGGCGCTGATCATCGACTCGAGCATCTGGGTGGCCACGATGACAGGTTTGCCGGCCTGGCGGCAGGCGCGCACGATCCGCTTCTGAATCCGCGGCACCTGCTCGGCCGGCAACTCGACCCCCAGGTCGCCGCGCGCGACCATGACCGCGTCCGACAACTCCACGATGGCGTCGAGCGACTCGATCGCCGCCGGCTTTTCGAGCTTGGACAGGATCCCTGCGCGCCCGTTCACGATGGCGCGCACTTCGAGCAGATCCTCGGGCCGCTGCACGAACGACAGCGCCACCCACTCGACGCCGAGCTCGAGCCCGAACTGCAGATCGCTGCGGTCCTTGGCCGTCAGCGCCGAGATCGGCAACAGCACCGACGGAACGTTGACCCCCTTGCGCTCCGACAGCGCTCCGCCGGCGATGACGCGGGTGTCGGCAAAATCGCTGCCGCAGGCCTCCACCCTGAGGCGGATCTTGCCGTCGTCGAGCAGCAGGTCGGTGCCCGGCTTCAGCGCGGCGAAGATCTCGGGGTGCGGCAGGGGCGCGCGTTGGCCGTCTCCCGGGGCCGGATCCAGGTCGAGCCGGAAGGCCTGTCCTGCTTCGAGCTTGACCGGCCCTTGGGCGAAGGTGCCGATGCGAAGCTTCGGGCCCTGCAGGTCGAGCAGGATGGCGATCGGGCGGCCCGTCTCCTGCTCGACGCGGCGGATGATGTCGTAGCGTTCCCTGTGGTTCTCGTGGGTGCCATGGCTGAAGTTGAGCCGGAACACGTCTGCGCCGGCTTCGAACAGCGCACGGATGGTGGCGAAGTCGGAACTCGAGGGGCCGAGGGTGGCGACGATCTTGGCGTGACGCTGGCGGTGCATGGTGGTCATTGGAGCCCCCTACGGCCAGGGCCACGAAGGGGCCCCTTCGTGGCCCGTGCGCCGGCCCCCCCGAGGGGGAGCGAGCGCCTTGGGAACGGCCCGGCGGCGCTCACAGAATGAAGTCCGTGTTGATGAACTTGGACCGGTGGTCGCGCACGATGGCGCCGAGCAGCGTCTTGCTGGCGTCGGTCAGCTTGGCGGCGACCATCGAGCGGATGGAGAAGGCGCGCAACGCGTCGGTGACCGACAGCGTTCCTTCGGCCGAATCCTTGCGCCCTGCGAACGGAAAGACGTCGGGTCCGCGCTGGCACTGGCAGTTGATGTTGACGCGGCACACCTGGTTGACCAGGGGATCGACCAAGGCGCCGATCTGCTGCGGATTCGAGCCGAAGATGCTCACCTGTTGCCCGTGGTCGGAGGTGATGACGTACTGCAGCGCGGTTTCGAGCTCGTCGAAAGGCATCACCGGGATGATCGGGCCGAACTGCTCTTCGCGGTACAGCTTCATGCCCTCTTGCACCGGGTAGACCACCGCCGGGTAGAACA
>DASXQQ010000159.1:0-1538 GCA_036507085.1 Piscinibacter sp.
GGCAAGGCGATGACGATGAGCTACTGGACCGTGCCGGCCGAAGCGATGGAGTCGCCGGCGCAGATGCAGCCCTGGGCGCGCCTGGCCATCGCCGCGGCGCTGCGTGCCAAGGCCGCGAAGCCGGCTTCGACGCGTCGCAAGCCGCGCGCCGACGCAGCGGCCGAGAAGGCGACGCCGCACAAGGCGCGCGCCGCAACGCCACGCGCGAAGCCGGCGACGCGACGCAGTTGACGCGGCGCCGCGTGCTGAGGCCGCCAATCGATGAGCGCCGGCTGGTCGCGATGCCATTGCTCGATCACCACGCCCTCGGCCGGCTCGAGCACCATGCGCTGGCCGGCGCCGATCACGTGGTCGTCGGGGTCACCGCGCCGCGTGATCCACACCCGGCCGCTGCGCACGACGAATTCACCGCCGACATGGTCGATGCGAACCGGTTGGCCCCAGCGCGTTTGCAAGGCCCCGGCACGGCCGGCATAAAATTGCGATTCCATCATCAATCTCCGGTGACCGCCGACCGCTTATCCAGTCGACTTGCCACTATGATCGTTGGAATCAGAGCCCGAATCCAATGAATTCGGTTCCTGACTTTAATGCGAAATTGATATGAATACCTCACGCCAGCGACCGCTCTCCGTGGGCAACCTGCGGGCCTTCGAGGCGGTGGCGCGGCGGCTCAATTTCAGTGACGCCGCCGACGAGCTGCACCTCACGCAGTCGGCCGTCAGCCGCCAGATCAAGGGCCTCGAAGACGAGCTCGGCTCGCCGCTGTTCTCGCGTGGCACGCGCCATGTCGAGCTGACCAGCGACGGCTCGACCTTGCTGCGCGCCGTCGCGCCCTGGCTCGACCGGCTCGACGCGAGCGTGCGCCAGATCCGCCAGACACGCGGGCGGCGCGTCGTCAGCCTCAGCACCTTCGCGTCGTTCGCGTCACTGTGGCTGATCCCGCAGATGGAAGCCTTCCAGCGCGCCCATCCCGACATCGATATCCGCGTTTCGGCCACCGACAAGATGGCCGACGTCGACGACCCCGACCTCGACCTGGTGCTGCGCTACTCGAACCGCGAGCAGGCGGGGCCGAACGCGCTGCGGCTGTTCGGCGAGATGCTCACGCCGGCGATCAGCCCGTTGCTCGCCGAGCAGATCCGCAGCGGCCAGGCGCCACCGCTGGACCGGGCGCAGGACCTCGCGCACCACACCCTCGCCGAAGAAGACGACAACCGGCCGAGCGCCGAGTTCCTCAGCTGGCGCTACTGGCTCGAGCACCACGGCCAGCCGCGCCTGCAACCGCGGCGCTGGCTCTACCTGAACTTCACCTACCAGCAGGTGCAGGCCGCGCTCGCCGGCCAGGGCGTGGCGCTGGCGCGCGTGCCGCTGGTGGCCGAGCAGCTCGAACGCGGCGAACTGGTCGAGCCCTTCGGCCCGGCGGGCCGGCTCGGCAGCCCCTACGTCTACTGGCTGATCGTCTCGACTGCGAGCCGCGCGCGGGCCGAGGTGAGGCAGTTCTGCGACTGGGTCGAGGCGCGCGCGGCGCAGACGCG
>DASXQQ010000160.1:0-7315 GCA_036507085.1 Piscinibacter sp.
CCAGATCGAGGCCATGACGCTCGCCACGCGCATCGCGGTGATGAAGGGCGGGGTGCTGCAGCAGCTGGGCACGCCGCACGAGGTCTACAACCGGCCCGCCAACACCTTCGTCGCCGGGTTCATGGGGTCGCCGCGCATGAATCTGGCCAAGGCCCGGGTGACGGGCCGGCCCGGCGCATTGGCGCTGGCCATGCAGGTCGGGGACCGCCCGCGCGTCCACATCGACCTGCCGACGATGCCTGCCGCGCTGGACGACTACATCGGAAAGGAAGTCATCGCCGGCATTCGGGCCGAGGCGATCAGTCTCGCACGCGACGGCATGGTGGCCGGCCCGATGCAGCGCTTTGTCGACGCACGCGTCGAGGTCATTGAGCCCACGGGCGCGGACACCCTGATCGTCATCAACCTCGGTGGCCACGAGTTCACGGCGCGGCTTGATCCCGACGTTTCTCTGGCACCGGGTCAGGAGGCGCGTTTCCTGGTCGACCTGACCAAGCTCGTCTGCTTCGACGAGAAGACCGAAGCGCTGATTGCTTGACCGCCATGCAGGACAAGCGGTACGACGTGGTGATCATCGGTTCCGGCGTGGGTGGCGGCGCGGTCGCGCTGCAGCTCGCCGGAAGCGGGGCACGTGTGCTGATCCTCGAGCGCGGTCCCGTGCTGCCGCGCGAGCCGCAGAACTGGGACCCGGAATCGGTGTTTGTCGACCTTCGCTATCGCAGCACCGAGACCTGGACCAGCGGCGACCGGAGCTTCCGACCCGGTCAGTACTACTTCGTCGGCGGCCATACCAAGTTCTACGGTGCGGCTATGTTTCGCTTTCGCGAACGCGACTTCGAGGCGGTCGAACACGAAGACGGCGTCTCGCCGCCCTGGCCCATCAAGTACGCCGACCTCGCGCCGTATTACGACGAGGCGGAGCGCCTCTTCGGCGTGCGCGGCACCGCAGGGCTGGATCCGACCGAGCCGCCGCGCCGCGCCCCGTACCTGCATCCCGCGATTCCGCACGAACCCGTCATCGCCGAGGTGGCCGAGCGATTGAAGGCGCAAGGTCTGCATCCGTTCCCGATGCCAGCCGCCGTGGATTTCGGGGCCGGGGGTACTTGCGTGCGCTGCGGCACCTGCGACGCTTTTCCGTGTCGTGTCGACGCCAAGGGCGATGCCGAGATGTGTTTGGTGCGGCCGGCGCTGTTGCAGCCGAACGTCCAGTTGCGCAGCGAGGCGATGGTCGAGCGCTTGATCACCGACGACAGCGGCCGGCGCATCGTGGCCGCAGAAGTGATTGAAAGCGGTGTGCGTCACAAGGTGCAGGGGGAGCTCTTCGTGCTCAGCGCGGGCGCGGTCAACTCGGCGGCGCTGCTCCAGCGGTCCGCCACGCCGCGTCATCCGAAGGGCCTTGCCAATTCGAGCGATGTGGTCGGCCGGCATTTCATGAACCACAACTGCACCGGCCTGATGGCGCTGCACCCGTTCAAGCACAACGACACGAAGTTTCCGAAGACGCTGGCGATCAACGATTACTACTTCGGCGATGCGGACGACGGCGGCCAGGGTCCGCCGCTGGGCAACCTGCAACTGCTCGGCAAGCTGCGCGAGCCGATGCTGCGTGGCGCCATGCCGCGCTGGATGCCTCGTGCAGTAGGCAGGGCGATGACCGCGCGCAGCGTCGACTGGTACGTGATGTCCGAGGACTTGCCGCACCCCGAGAGCACGGTGCGCCTGAACACCGACGGCAGCATCGACCTTCGCTGGCACCGCACCAACTTGAATGCGCATCGCCGCTGGGTCCGCAAGGCCAGTGGGATTCTGAGGGAGGCCGGCTATCCGCTCGTGCTGGCCAAGCCTTTCGACATGACGACGCCCTCGCACCAGTGCGGGACCGTGCGCTTCGGTGACGATCCGGCGACATCCGCGCTCGACCCCCTGTGCAAGGCGTGGGATCACGAGAACCTGTACGTCGTCGATGCCGGATTCTTTCCGTCGTCGGCCGCGCTGAACCCGGCCCTCACCATCGCGGCGCAGGCGCTGCGGGTCGGGCGACATCTGCGCACGGAGGTGCTGCGATGACGCAAGCCAGACCGCTGGCCGTCGTCACCGGAGCCCGCCGTGGCATCGGCGCCGGCATTGCGATCGAGCTCGCATCACGCGGATTCGACATCGCGTTGACCGACATCGAAGCCACCGGGGCCGAGGAGACGTTGGCGGCCATAGCCTCGCGATCGGCCCGCGGCCGGCTGTTTGCGTTCGACCTGGGCGACATCGATAGTCACGCCGACATCGTCGAGCAGATCGCCGCGTGGGGCGGGCCGATTTCGTGCCTCGTCAACAACGCCGGCATCCCGGTTGCGCGTCGCGGTGATCTGCTCGATGTCGCGGCCGAGTCGTATGACCGTGTGCTCGACGTCAATCTGCGCGGGACGTTCTTCTTCACCCAGGCCGTCGCGCGGCACATGCTGGCCAGCGCGTCGGCGCACCCGCGCTCCATCGTCACCGTGTCCTCGGTCAGCGTCGAGATGGCATCCGTCGAGCGCGGCGAATACTGTCTTTCCAAAGCCGGCCTCGGCATGCTGACCAAGCTGTTCGCATTGCGGCTCGCGCGCGACGGCATCGGCGTGTTCGAGGTGCGCCCCGGTGTCATCCGCACCCTGATGACCGAAGGGGTCGCGGCAACCTACGACCAGCGCATCGCCGACGGCCTGGTGCCGATGGCGCGCTGGGGCACGCCGGACGATGTGGCGCGTGCGGTGGCGTCGCTCGCCAGCGGCCAGTTCAGCTTTGCAACCGGCTCCGTCGTGAACGTCGACGGCGCCCTGTCGATCCCGAGACTATGACTGCCGACCGCTACGACTACATCATCACCGGCGGCGGCTCCGCCGGCTGCGTGCTGGCCAACCGGCTGAGCGCCGACCCGGCCGTCAAGGTGCTGCTGCTCGAGGCCGGCGGGCCCGATCGCCACCCGTTCTTCCACATGCCCGCAGGCTTTGCGAAGATGACCAAGGGCATCGGCTCGTGGGGTTGGTCCACCGTGCCGCAGAAGCACATGAACAACCGGGTGCTGAGCTACACCCAGGCCAAGGTGATCGGCGGCGGCTCGTCGATCAATGCGCAGATCTACACCCGCGGCGCGGCGGCCGACTACGACGAATGGGAGCGCGTTGAGGGCGCGACAGGCTGGTCGTACCGGGCGGTGCTGCCGTACTTCAAGCGCGCCGAGAACAACCAGCGCTACGCGAACGAGTTTCACGCTTACGGCGGGCCACTGGGGGTGTCGAATCCGATCAGCCCGCTGCCGATCTGCGAGGCCTTCTTCCAGGCCGGGCAGGAGCTCGGCATTCCGTTCAACCCCGACTTCAACGGCGAGCGGCAGGACGGCCTGGGCTACTACCAGCTCACGCAGTTCAACGCGCGGCGCTCGTCGACATCGGTGGCCTATCTCCGTCCCGTGCAGCATCGCGCCAACCTGACGGTCGCGCTGCACACGCTGGCACTGCGCATCGTGGTCGAAGGCGGCCGCGCGGTGGGCGTGGAGGTGGCGTCACAGGGCATGCGCACGCCGCGCGTGCTGCGCGCCGAGCGCGAGGTGATCGTCACCTCGGGCACCTTCGGCTCGCCGAAGTTGCTGCTGCAGTCGGGCATCGGCCCGGCCGAGCACCTGCAGTCGGTCGGCGTGCCGGTGGTGCACGCGTTGCCCGGCGTCGGTGGCAACCTGCAGGACCACCTCGACCTGTTCGTCGTCGCCGAATGCACCGGCGACCACAGCTACGACAAGTACAACAAGCCGCACCACGCCGCCTGGGCGGCGCTGCAGTACCTGCTGCTGCGCAAGGGGCCGGTGGCGTCGAGCCTGTTCGAGACCGGCGGCTTCTGGTATGCGGACAAGGCCGCGCGCTCGCCGGACATCCAGTTCCATCTCGGCCTCGGCTCCGGAATCGAGGCCGGCGTCGCCAGGATGCGGCATGCGGGTGTCACGCTCAATTCGGCCTACCTGCGCCCGCGCTCGCGCGGCACGGTGCGGCTGGCCAGCGCCAGCGCCGACGCCGCGCCGCTGATCGACCCCAACTACTGGTCGGACCCCGAGGACCGGCGCCGCTCGATCGAGGGCCTGCGCCTGGCGCGCGAGATCCTGAGCCAGCCCGCGCTCAAGCGCTATGTGCTCGCCGAATGGCTGCCCGGGCGCGGCAAGGCGAGCGACGACGAACTGTTCGAGTACGGCTGTGCCAATGCGAAGACCGACTACCACCCGGTGGGCACCTGCCGCATCGGCAGCGCGTCCGACCCGATGAGCGTGGTCACGCCCGAACTCGCGGTCATCGGCCTCCCGGGCCTGCGTGTGGCCGATGCATCGGTGATGCCGCGGGTGCCGTCGTCGAACACCAACGCCCCGACCATCATGGTTGCCGAAAAGGCGGCCGATCACATCCTCGGGCGCATCAGCGTCCGCACCGACGGAGATTTCCATGAAGATGCAGTTGCCTCGAGCCGACGGCACGCTCAAGAGCTACGTGCTGAAGGCCGAGCCCATACGGCCGCAGGGTAAGACGCCGGCGTTCAATCGCACGGTGTACGCGGCGGCGCACGTCGTCGTCGACCCGTGCGCCACGGTGGATCCCTGGGACGCTTCACCCAGCATCGACTGGGACCGCACGCTGGCCTTTCGCGAACACCTCTGGTCGCTCGGCTTCAAGATCGCCGAGGCGATGGACACGGCCCAGCGGGGCATGGGCGTGGATTGGCCGGTGGCGCGCGAACTGATCCAGCGCAGCCTTCGCCATGCGCGCACCGTGCCCGGCGCCGACCTCGCCTGCGGTGCGGGCACCGATCAGCTGGCGGCCGGGCCCAACGTGACGCTGGCGCAGGTCGAAGCCGCCTACCGTGAGCAGATCGGCGTCGTCGAAGCCGAGGGCGGGCGGGTGATCCTGATGGCCAGCCGGGCGCTCGCGCGCTGCGCCCGCGGCCCGGACGACTACCTGTCGCTTTATGGCCGGCTGCTGCGCGATGTCTCGCAGCCGGTGGTGCTGCATTGGCTCGGCGAGATGTTCGACCCGGCCTTGAGCGGCTATTGGGGCAGCAACGATCTGGCGACCGCGCTGGCAACCGTCGCCACCCTGATCCGTGACAACGCCGATCGCGTGGAGGGCATCAAGGTGTCGCTGCTCGACGCGAAATGGGAGCTCGAGTTGCGGCGCCGCCTGCCCGCCGGCGTGAAGATGTACACCGGCGACGACTTCAACTACGCGGAACTGATGGCCGGCGACGCACAGGGCCACTCGCACGGCCTGCTCGGCATCTTCGATCCGATCGCGCCGGTGGCCGCGGTTGCACTGGGCGAATTGGCGGCGGGGAATGTCGCGCGCTTTCGCGAGCTGCTCGATCCGACGGTGGCCCTTTCGCGCGAAATCTTTCGGGCCCCGACGCGCCACTACAAGGCCGGCGTGGTGTTTCTCGCCTGGCTCAACGGGCACCAACGGCATTTCTCGATGGCAGCGGGGCTGCAGTCCGCGCGTGGCGCGGTGCACTACGCCCGTGTGTTCGAACTGGCCGACCAATGCGGGGCATTGACCGACCCCGATCTGGCGTGCAGGCGCATGCAGGCTTGGCTGTCGGTGTCCGCCGGCATCGACAGCTGAGGGTAGAAGCGTGATCCACCAGGCCACCGCGCGACCGCGCCAGATCGAATTCCTGATCGAGCTGTACAGGAACGCACTCGCGGCGGCAGACCCGATGAAGGTGCTGCCGCCACACCTGCCCGCTGCGCCGCGGGGTCGCACGGTCGTCGTTGGGGTCGGCAAGGCGGCAGCCGCGATGGCGCGCGCGGTCGAGCAGCATTGGCGCGGTCCGCTCGCTGGCGTCGTGGTCGTCCCGCACGGCGCATCGTTGCCGCTGGAACGCATCGAGGTCGTCGAGGGCAGTCACCCGGTGCCGGACCCACGCAGTGTTCAGGCCGGGCAGCGGTTGATGGACGCTGTCACCGGGCTCACGCCCGATGACCTCGTGATCGCGCTGATTTCCGGGGGCGGCTCGGCGCTGTGCGCCATGCCGGCGGTGGGCGCGTCGCTGGAGGAGAAGCAGGCCATCACGAAGGCGCTGCTTCTGGGTGGAGCCACCATCGCCGAAATGAACACCGTGCGCAAGCACCTGTCGTCCATCAAGGGAGGACGACTCGCGGTTCAAGCGTTCCCGGCGCGCGTCGTGTCGCTGCTCATTTCCGACATCCCGGGCGATGATCCGTCGCTGATCGCTTCCGCTCCCACGCTGGCGGATCCAACGACGTGCGCCGATGCGCTGCAGGTGCTCGACCGATACGCGGTCAAGCTGTCGACGTCGACGCGATCTGCGCTCGGCTCGGCGCGATTCGAATCGCCGAAGCCTGGCGATCCGCGACTGGCGCATCACTCGCATGCGGTGCTGGCCTGTGCACAAGACGGCCTCGAGGCGGCGGCCGAGGCCGCGCGGCGACAGGGATGGCAGGCCCACGTGCTCTCCGACTCGATGGAGGGCGAGGCGCGAGAACTCGCAAAGGCCCACGCCGCGATCGCGATTCAGGTGCAGGGTCGCGGCCAGCCGTTCAAGTCGCCGTGTGTGCTGCTGTCGGGCGGAGAGGCCACGGTCACCGTCAAAGGACGGGGCCGGGGCGGCCGCAACACCGAGTTCGCCTTGGCCTTGGCCATCGCACTGGGCGGCCGCTCTGGCATCCATGCGGCGTCGGCAGGCACCGACGGGCTCGATGGCAATGGCGGTGCGGCCGGCGCATGGATCGCTCCCGGGACCTTGCTTCGGGCCGGGAATGGGTCTCGCACCGCTGTGGACGCCCTGCAGGACAACGACAGTTTCAGCTTCTTCGAGGCCATCGATGGCCTCGTGATCACCGGCCCCACATTCACCAACATCAACGATTTCAGGGCAGTGATGGTGGAGCCCGCGTGAAGCAGGGCTGCGAGACAACCCATACCGCCGAGTCGGCCTGAGTGACTGGCGTCGCGAGACGCTGTGATCCAGGGCCACAGAGCAAGTGTTCCGCATGTGCAGCGGTTGCAGCACATGCGTCCATAACCCGAAGCAAGTGGGCTTCGGATTTCAACCTAGAGGAGAGTGGGATGAGCAGGATTGACGGATTGACAGTTTCGAAACTGGCGATGGCGATGGCCATGGCCGGAGTGATCGCGCTACCCGCGCAGGCCGTCGATTTCGACGGTTACTTCCGCGCCGGCCCGGGGGCCACATCCAAGGGCGCAGCCCGCGCTTGCTACAAGCTAAGCGATACAGATTTCAGCGCAGCCCCCCCGCGCAAAGATGTCAGCGGAGCGGGCACGTTTTA
>DASXQQ010000161.1:0-4456 GCA_036507085.1 Piscinibacter sp.
CAACTTCTCCAGGCGCGGCACCATCGCCTCGATGAGGGCCTGCCATTGCGCGCGCACGAGCGCGCGGACCTGCTGCAGCGACTCGCTCGACAGTTCGTCGGCGAACACGGCCTGCTCGAAATGGCTCGGCTCGTCGGCGAGCACGTTGTGCACCGCGGCGTTCAGGTGATCGCCCACGTTGTCGCCGAGGAAACCCAGCATGCGGATCGCGTCGCCGCGCGGCACAAAGGCGTCGTGCTGCAGCGTCACGCTGTCACGCTCGGTATCGTGTGTTGCAAGTCCCAGCCGCAACAGCTCGTCGAGCAGGCTGCGCGGATGCACATCGCGCGTCACCGACTGCGCCAGCGCCTCGAAGCTCACGCCCTGGCCCTGGCGCGGCAGCACGCGCGGCACACCGCGGCGATCGCGGTACGCGCGCGCCGTGGTCCAGTGGGCGAACAGCTCGGTGACGACGGACCGGGGCCGCGCGATGGCGCGCGGTTCGCTCTCGCACAGCCGAGTCACCTCGCGGCGGTTGATCCCCGTGGCCGTGCTGATGCGGCTGACCATGCGCTGCGCCGTGGGGTCCGGTTGTGCCTCGCGAGCGGCCTGCACGACGCTGCGCTTGAGCAGTTCCTCGACGCTGGCGAAGGGCAGCCCCTGCGCAACGACCAGCCGCGCGAGCGGCTGCAGCACGGCCAGCAAGGCTTCATCCAAGGCCTGCTGCTGTGATGAGGGTTCGCGCGGCGCGTGGGACATGCTCGATATTGGACGCCATCATGGGCACGGGCGCCCCGCGGGGCGCCCGTGCCGGGTCAACGCTCCTGCACGGCGTGGCGATCGATCACGGGAACGTGAAGTCCGTCGTGACGGTGACGCCTGACGTGATGGTGATCGGTCCGGCCGTCTTCGTCACGCCACCGGAGATGGCGGCCAGCGAGTACGTGCCCGCCACCGCAGCGTCGGCGACGAAGGTGAGCGGCCCGGGTGGGGCAACAAAGGGAGCGACCACCGGTGCATCTGCAGCCAGCGCGTATGAGTAGCTGCCGGTGACGGCGTCGACCGGGGCGCCGGCGACCTCGATCGTGTGGCCTCCCGACAGGGCCTGCATCACGTTCACCGTGGCGTCGATGGGCGTAGCCCCCGTGGTGACGACGCCGGCGGCGGTGCCGCTGGTCGAGACGGGCGGATTCAAGCCACTCGTCGAGGTGTTGATCGAGGTCACGGTGTCCGTCGTGACGACGACATCGGTCACGACCGCGGTCGCATGTCCGGAGGCCAAGACCACGAGGTCATACGTTCCCGGGGCGACCGGCTGGAGGAGGAACTTGCCGGTGCTGTCGGCTACGGTGCTCTTCACGATCACGCCCGCCTGCTGGAGCGAGACGCTGGCGCCGGCGAGCGAGGTGTCGACGAAGCCCAGCACGCCGGACACGAAGTGCGCAATGACGCTCACCACCGGCTTGAGCAGATAGCTGCCCGACGAGCCGGCGCGCACCACCGACTTGCAGGCGTCGAAGTCGAGCACGAAGTCGGCCATCTTGTTGGCGGCGATGTCGATGTCGATGTTCATCTTGATGCCGGTCTGCACACCACTCGGCGTGGTCAGCGGCACTTCGCTGTGGTCGCTGCTGAGCACCACCGAGTTGCCGGTGGCCGCCAGCACGAGGCGCATCTGCTGGTACTTGCCGGTGGGCAGCGGCGTCTGGCCGAGCTCGTCGAGCACGCCGTTGGTGAGGCCGAGCAGGTCGATGCGCCGGTTGACAGCGATCTCCGACCAGCCGTCATCGCTGGGCGACGCGCTGCTGCTGTGGTGCACGCGCACCTTCTGCACGTTGACCCAGACGTTGTCATAGCCGCAGGCCGGCGCGTCGGTGAGCGACAGGCGCAGCGTGCCGCTCTCGCTGCCGCCGCCACCGCCGCAGCCGGCAAGCAGCGCGGCCGCACCGAAGCCGACACCGGCCAGGAATCGTGCGGCGCGCGAGCGCATGAATCGGATGAATGGATGCATGGTCATTCCCTTCGACAAAGAGGACGGAGTCACGCGCCGGTCCCTCGGCACATCCAGCCGCAGAGGCTGGCGGTCGATGGGCTCGACGACACCTCCATATTAAATGTGCAAACTGCACATTTATTGAAACAGTGTAACCAGCTGCGGATCCTTGGCAACCCCAAACGAAACGACCCCCGACGGGTCACCGCGTCGGGGGTCGTGCGCTGGGTTCTTGGTTCTGCTTTTCGTTGCAACTTCCGCAAGGGCTAGGGCATGTGAACTCGAGTCGCGGCAACGGCAATCATCCGCCGCGCCCCGGGTCGACCAGCCCGTGTCGCACGCAGTACAGCGTCAATCCCGCGACGTCGTCGATGCCCACGCGTTCCATGATGCGAGCCCGATGCACATCCACCGTCTTCGGGCTCAGCCCGAGCTTGAAGGCAACCTCCTTGGTCGCGTGCCCGCGCGCGATCAGCACCAGGATCTCGAGCTGCCGTTCGGTGAGCAACTCCTCGGGTGAAGGCTCATGCGTCTGCAGCAGCTTGTGCGACACCTGCGGGCTCAGGTAGCTGTGCCCGGCCATCACGCTGCGCACCGCGTGTTCCAGTTCCACCGGCGAGCCTTCCTTCATGAGGTAGCCGGCAGCGCCCAGCGTCAAGGCGCGGCGGATGAAATCGGGCGAGTCGTGCATCGAGACCACAAGCACGCGCGGCGGCACCGCCAGCGCGCGCAGGCGCCCGAGCGCGGCCAGTCCGTCCATCCCCGGCATGGAGATGTCGGTCACGACCAGATCGGGCTTGTCCCGATCCACCGCCGCGAGCAGTTCGTCGCCGTTGCGCGCCTCGCTCACCACCTTGACGCCCGGCATCATTTCGAGCAAGAGCTTGAGGCCCGAACGCACCAGGTCGTGGTCGTCGGCAAGCACGGTGCGAATGATCTCTGGTCCGGCCATGGTGTTTCTCGAAGCGGGGCTCACAGGCACAAGCGCATCACAGTGCCGCGTCCGGGGCTGGAACGCAAGCGCAAGCGTCCGCCCATCAGTTCAGCACGCTCCGCCATGCCGTGCAAGCCGAGGTTCTTCTCGCTCAGCCCGCCCTCCAGCGCAGCGTTGACGTCGAAACCGCGCCCGTCGTCGCCGAGCGTGAGCACGAAGTGCTCGGCGTCCTTGAAACGCAGCCGCACGACCACCGATCGCGCACCGGCGTGGCGCACGACATTGGTCAACGCCTCCTGCAGCACGCGCAGGGCCACCGCCTGCGCCGGCGCGGCGAGCTGGGGATCGGTGCCGCGCAGGCGCAGCAAGCCGTGGATGCCGCTCGCGTCGAGCTGGCGATCGAGGGTCGCCTGCAGCGCGGCGACGAAACCGAGCAGTTCGAGCTGCGGCGGCCGCAGCTGGAACGACATCGACCTGACCTGCCGGATCGCCTGTTGCGCGAGCTCGAGCGCTCGCTCGCGGCAACGCTCGGTCTGTGCCGGCGTGTCGCTGCGCGCGGCGGCGTACAGATGGATCACGACACCGGTCAGCACCTGCCCCAGGCCATCGTGCAGTTCCCGCGCCACCAGCGTGCGCTCGCGCTCCTGGGCGTCCACCAGCCGAGACGACAGCAGCCGCAGCCGCGCATTGGCGTCGGCCAGCGCGCGCGTGGTGTGCTGCCGCTCGAGCTCGAGCGCCCTGTCGCGCAGCACGCGCTCGATCACGGCGGGCAGCAGCGCGAGCTTGTCCTTGGCCACGTAGTCCTTCGCGCCGGCGCGAAACAGCTGCACCACCGCGTCCTCGCCGATCGCCCGCGTCACCACCACGACCGGCACGGGGTGCGCGCTCGCGGCGACGAGCGCAAGCGCGCGTTCGGCCGAAAAGCGGGGCATGCTGTAGTCGCACAGCAGCAGGTGCGGCGGCGTCTCGAGACTGCGCCGCAAGCCGAGTTCGTCGTCGACGCGGTGCACCTCGGCGTCGCGGCCGGCGCGCGCGAGCGCCAGCCGGATGAGTTCGACGTCGTCGGGCTCGTCGTCGATGCAGACAATGCGCAGCATCCCGGCTCCCATCAGAGGCGCCCGCTCAGGTCGGTCCGATACCAGTAGCCCGTCACCGCCGACATCACATCGACCCAGGTCCGGCGGCCGGTCGGCTTCATCACGTAGCTGTCGACACCGGCCTCGAAACCGCGTCGCAGGTCCTCGGGTTGATCGGAGGTGGACATCATCACGATCCGCATCATGCGGCCGCCGGCCAGACGGCGGATACGCGCGGCGGTCGCCGGGCCGTCGAGCCCCGGCATGTTCACGTCGAGGAGGATCAGGCCCGGCGTCACCGCGCCGGTTTCGATCGCCGAGACGCAATCCTCGCCCGACACGAACGTCGCCAGCGGCCGGTCGATCCCCAGCGACTCGATGGCCAGCCGCATCAGCTCGATCTGGTCCGGGCTGTCATCCACCAGCACGAGATTCCTCATTCGTCCTCCGTCATCAGCAGCGCGGGCGCGGGTT
>DASXQQ010000162.1:0-15298 GCA_036507085.1 Piscinibacter sp.
GCAGGGTACTTGGCCACTTCGCGGTCGAAGCGCTCACGCATCGCTTCGGAAATCATCGATCGATCTCTCCAAACACAATGTCCATCGTGCCGATCACCGCCACCGCGTCGGCGATCATGTGGCCGCGCGACATCTCGTCGAGCGCCGCCAGGTGCGGGAAGCCGGGGGCGCGGATCTTCAGCCGATACGGCTTGTTGGCGCCGTCGCTGACGATGTAGATGCCGAACTCGCCCTTCGGGTGCTCCACTGCCGCGTAGGCCTCGCCCTCGGGCACGTGGAAGCCTTCGGTGAAGAGCTTGAAGTGGTGGATCAGCTCTTCCATGCTGGTCTTCATCTCGAGCCGCGAAGGCGGCGCCACCTTGTGGTTGCCGGTGATCACCGGCAAGCCCGGGTTGGCGCGCAGCCAGTCGACGCACTGCTTGATGATGCGGTTGGCCTGGCGCATCTCCTCGATGCGCACCAGGTAACGGTCGTAGGTGTCGCCGTTGACGCCGACCGGGATGTCGAAGTCCATGTGCTCGTAGACCTCGTACGGCTGCTTCTTGCGCAGGTCCCACTCGATGCCCGAGCCACGCAGCATGGGCCCAGTGAAGCCGAGGTTGAGCGCGCGCTCGGGGCTGACGACACCGATGCCCACCGTGCGTTGCTTCCAGATCCGGTTGTCGGTAAGCAGCGTCTCGTAGTCGTCGACGTACTTCGGAAACCGCACGGTGAAGTCGTCGATGAAGTCGAGCAGCGAACCGCTGCGGTTCTCGTTCAGCTTCGCCATCACCTTGGCGCTGCGGACCTTCGACGCCTTGTACTGCGGCATCTCGTCGGGCAGGTCGCGGTAGACGCCGCCGGGGCGGAAGTACGCGGCGTGCATGCGCGCGCCCGACGCTGCCTCGTACATGTCGAACAAGTCTTCGCGCTCGCGGAAGCAGTAGATGAAGATGTTCATCGCACCGCAGTCGAGGCCGTGCGCGCCGAGCCACAGCAGGTGGTTCAGCAAGCGCGTGATCTCGCTGAACATCACGCGGATGTACTGCGCGCGGATCGGCACGTCGACGCCGAGCAGCTTCTCGATCGCCAGGCAGTACGCATGCTCGTTGCACATCATCGACACGTAGTCGAGACGGTCCATGTACGGCAGCGACTGGATGTAGGTCTTGGCCTCGGCGAGCTTCTCGGTCGCGCGGTGCAGGAGGCCGATGTGCGGATCGGCGCGCTGGATCACTTCGCCGTCGAGCTCGAGCACGAGGCGCAGCACGCCGTGAGCAGCGGGGTGCTGCGGGCCGAAGTTCAGCGTGTAGTTCTTGATCTCGGCCATGACTTACTGGAGACCGCCGTAGTTGTCTTCGCGGATGATGCGCGGCGTGATCTCGCGCGGCTCGATCGTTACGGGCTGGTAGATGACGCGCTTTTGATCGGGGTCGTAGCGCATCTCGACATGACCCGAAGTCGGGAAGTCCTTGCGGAACGGATGGCCGATGAAGCCGTAGTCGGTGAGGATGCGGCGCAGGTCGAGGTGGCCGTCGAAGATGATGCCGTAGAGGTCGAAGGCTTCGCGCTCGAACCAGTTGGCCGCGCTCCACACCTCGGTCACCGAGGCGATCGTCGGCACGTCATCGTCGGGGCAGAACACCTTCAGCCGCACGCGCCAGTTGTGGGTGATCGACAGCAGGTGCGAGACGACGCAGAAACGCGGACCGTCCCAGGGCTGGTCCTTGTAGCCGGAATAGTCGACGCCACACAGGTCGATCAACTGCTCGAACCTGAGCGCCGGGTCGTCGCGCAGCTTCAGCACCGCGTCGGCATAGTCGGCGGCGCCGACGGTGACAGTCACTTCACCGCGATCGCGCACCAGCGTCTTGATGCGGCCGCCGAGCACGGATTCGAGCGCGGACTGCAGGGTGTCGAGTTTGCTCATGGGGGTCAGCGCGCGATGGTGTTCTCGCGGCGAATCTTCGCCTGCAGTTGCAGGATGCCGTACAGCAGCGCCTCGGCCGTCGGCGGGCAGCCTGGCACATAGACGTCAACCGGCACGATGCGGTCGCAGCCGCGCACGACCGAGTAGCTGTAGTGGTAGTAGCCGCCGCCGTTGGCGCACGAGCCCATGCTCAGCACCCAGCGCGGCTCGGCCATCTGGTCGTAGACCTTGCGCAGCGCCGGCGCCATCTTGTTGCACAAGGTGCCGGCGACGATCATCAAATCGCTTTGCCGCGGGCTCGGGCGAAACAGCATGCCGAAGCGGTCGATGTCGTAGCGCGCCGCACCGGCGTGCATCATTTCGACCGCGCAGCAAGCCAGGCCAAAGGTCATCGGCCACAGCGAGCCGGTCTTCGACCAGTTGATCACCGTGTCGAGACTGGTGGTGACGAAACCTTCCTTGAGAACGCCTTCGATGCCCATCGCTGTTACTCCGTCATTCCCAATCGAGGGCGCCCTTTTTCCACTCGTAGGCGAAGCCCACGACGAGGATTCCCAGGAAGACCATCATGGCCCAGAACCCGAGCGCACCGATTTCGCGCAGCGCCACTGCCCAGGGGAAGAGGAAGGCGATTTCCAGATCGAACAGGATGAACAGGATGGCCACGAGGTAGTAGCGCACGTCGAACTTCATGCGCGCGTCCTCGAAGGCTTCGAAGCCGCATTCGTAGGGAGAGTTCTTCGCCGCGTCGGGGCGACGCGGGCCCAGAAGGAAGCCGAGGGCCTGAGGCGCCACACCGACCGCCACGCCAACCAGAATGAACAGGATGACGGGCAGATAGGATTCCAGATTCATGGCGGGCTTCGAGGGCTCTTGACAGTGAACGGGGCTCTTGAGGAGCCCCGCGCAGAAAACCTTGGTGCCGACGGCGAGACTCGAACTCGCACAGCTTTCGCCACTACCCCCTCAAGATAGCGTGTCTACCAATTTCACCACGTCGGCCAATAGAAAACGCTTCGACAAATTCGTTCGGATCGCATGAGGAATGGCTCTCCAAACAGCCTTGAATTCTAACCTCAAAGCAAGAGGGGTCTCAATGAAATCGCTGCACTGCAGCAGGGTTGCGGAGGCCCGAAACGCCGGCGTTGTCGAAGATCAATTTTTTGGAATGGCGGCCGCGCCCGAAGCCGGAACCGCAGGCACGGCCGGCGTCGTCGCCGGTGCCGGCACGGCGCCACCGGGAATCTGCGCCGCGCCACTGAGCGGCACGCTCGCCGCGGGTGCGCTCGACACCGGGCGGTCGAGCACGCTGCCGGTGGAGGGACGCGAGCGGTCGTTGGACAGCGACGCGAGCGCCAAGGTGCAAATGAAGAAGACCGCCGCACACACCGCCGTCGAGCGCGACAGGAAGTTCGCACTGCCGGTGGCGCCGAACAGGCTGCCCGAGGCCCCGCTGCCGAACGACGCACCCATGTCGGCGCCCTTGCCGTGCTGCACCAGCACCAGGCCGATCATCACCAGCGCCGCGAGGATCTGGATCATCACCACCACATTCAACAACCAGTTCATTTGTTCTTGGCTCCAGGAAATTCGTGGGTGCGCGCGGTTCAGACCGCGGCACGACAGATGGCGGCGAAGTCCGCCACCTTGAGGGACGCGCCCCCGATCAGCCCGCCGTCGATATCGGGCTGGGAAAACAGGCTGACGGCGTTGTCGGGTTTGACGCTGCCACCGTAAAGAATCTGCATCTGGTCCGACTTCGGGGTGGCCGCGTGCAACTGCGTGCGCAGCAGCGCATGCACCGCCTGCGCCTGCTCGGGCGTCGCGGTCTTGCCGGTGCCAATGGCCCACACCGGCTCGTAGGCGACGACGATCTGCGAGATGCAATGGGTGAGCGTGTGGATCACGGCCGACATCTGGCGCTTGACGACGACGTCGGTCTGCCCGTCCTCGCGCTCGGCGAGCGTCTCGCCGACACAGACGATCGGAACAAGGTTGTGCGCGAGCGCGATCTTCGCCTTGTCAGCCACCAGTTGATCCGATTCGGCGTGGTAGGCGCGCCGCTCCGAGTGGCCGACGATCACGTACGTGCAGCCGAACTCGGCAAGCATCGCCGCCGACACCTCGCCGGTGTAGGCGCCGGCCTCGTGCGCCGAGCAGTCCTGCGCGCCCCAGGCGATGCGCTTGCCGTGCAGCGTCAAGGCCACGTCGGCGAGATAGGGGAAAGGCGCGCAGACGGCGACATCGCCTTCCCACGGGCCTTCGCTTTCCAGGCCGGCCAGCAACTCGGCATTCGCGAGCCGGCTGCCATTCATCTTCCAGTTGCCGACCACCAGCTTTCGACGCATCGCATGCTCCTCGTGAATTGCCGTCACCACGTCAACACCAACTTGCCGATATGCCGGTTCGACTCCATCAGGGCATGGGCCGCCGCCGCTTGCTCCGCGGGGAAGGTCTGGTAGACCACCGGCCTGACCTTGCCGTGCTCCAGCCACGGCCACACGTTGTCGCGCAGGGCGCGGGCGATCGCCGCCTTGAACTGGACCGAACGCGGACGCAGCGTCGAGCCGGTGATCGTCAAGCGCCGCCGCAACACCGCACCGGCGTCGATCTCCGACTTGCTGCCGCCCTGCAGCGCGATGATCACCAGCCGTCCGTCATCGGCCAGGCAGGCGAGTTCGCGCGCCACATAGGCGCCGGCCACCATGTCGAGGATGACGTTGGCGCCGCGACCGTCGGTGAGCCGACGGACCTCGTCGCTGAAGTCGCGGGTCGAATAGTTGATCGCGTGGTCGGCGCCGAGCGCGAGGCACGCGGCCGCCTTGACTTCGGAGCCGACGGTGACGATGACCTTCGCGCCGGCCGCCTTCGCGAGCTGGATCGCCGTCACCCCGATGCCGCTGCTGCCGCCCTGAACCAGCAGCGTCTCGCCGGCCTGCAAATGGCCGCGGTCGAACACGTTGGACCAGACGGTGAAGAAGGTCTCCGGCAGGCTCGCAGCTTCGATGTCGCTCAGGCCTGCCGGAATCGGCAGGCACTGGCCGATCGGTGCAGCGCACAGCTCGGCATAGCCGCCGCCGGCCACCAGCGCACAAACGCGGTCGCCGATCTTCAGTCCCGCTTCCGCCAACTGCGCTTCGCTGCCTTCGATGAGGGTGCCCGCGACCTCCAGGCCCGGCAGGTCCGATGCACCCGGCGGCACCGGATACATACCCTTGCGCTGCAGCACGTCGGGCCGGTTGATGCCCGACGCGGTGACGCGAATCAACGCCTCGCCGGGGGGAGCGACAGGCGCTGTGCGCTCCACGAGGCGCAGCATCTCGGGTGCGCCGTAGCTTGTAATCTCGATCGCTTTCATCGCTGCACGGATTGCTTCGGCACAGCGAGGCGTTGCGCCTCGCCCTGCCGGTTCATGAACCGATCACTCGTGCGACGCGGTCTGCGGTTCGCGCTGCGGCTCGCGATCGAGCAGCGCCTTCATCGACAGCTTGACGCGGCCCTTCTCGTCGGTCTCGAGCACCTTGACCCTGACGATCTGGCCTTCCTTCAGGAAGTCGGTGACCTTCTCGACGCGCTGGTGCGCGATCTGGCTGATGTGCAGCAGGCCGTCCTTGCCGGGCAGCAGGTTCACCAGCGCACCGAAGTCGAGAATCTTGGTGACCGGGCCCTCGTAGATCTTGCCCACCTCGACCTCGGCGGTGATTTCCTCGATGCGCTTCTTCGCCTGCGCGGCCTTGTCGGCGTCGGTCGACGCAATGGTGATCGTCCCGTCTTCGCCGATGTCGATCGTGGTGCCGGTCTCTTCGGTCAGCGCACGGATCGTCGCCCCACCCTTGCCGATCACGTCGCGGATCTTCTCCGGATTGATCTTCATCGTGTACAGGCGCGGAGCGAACTGCGAGACCTCGGCCTTCGCGCCGCCCATCGCTTCGACCATCTTGCCGAGGATGTGGAGGCGGGCTTCCTTGGCTTGCGCCAGCGCCACTTGCATGATTTCCTTGGTGATGCCCTGGATCTTGATGTCCATCTGCAGCGCGGTCACGCCGGTCGTCGTGCCGGCGACCTTGAAGTCCATGTCGCCGAGGTGGTCCTCGTCGCCGAGGATGTCGGTCAGCACGGCGAAGCGGTTGCCGTCCTTGATCAGGCCCATCGCGATGCCGGCGACGTGCGCTTTCAGCGGCACGCCGGCGTCCATCAGCGCGAGGCAGCCGCCGCACACCGAGGCCATCGACGACGAGCCGTTCGACTCGGTGATTTCCGAGACGACGCGCATCGAGTACGGGAACTCGGTGCGGTCGGGCAGCACCGCCACCAGCGCGCGCTTGGCGAGCCGGCCGTGGCCGATTTCGCGCCGCTTGGGCGTGCCCACGCGACCGGTCTCGCCGGTGGCGAACGGAGGCATGTTGTAGTGGAGCATGAAGTGCTCGCTGAACTCGCCGGCGAGTGCGTCGATCCGCTGCGAATCGCGCTCGGTGCCGAGCGTGGCCGCGACCACGGCCTGCGTCTCACCGCGGGTGAACAGCGCCGAGCCGTGCACGCGCGGCAGCACGCTGTTGCGGATCTCGATCTGGCGCACGGTGCGGGTGTCGCGACCGTCGATGCGCGGCTCGCCGGAGAGGATCTGGCTGCGCACGATCTTGGCTTCGATGTCGAACAGCACGTTGTCGATCTTGACCTTGTCGAACTCGGCGCCTTCGGCAATCAGCGCGGCCAGCGTGTTGGCGGTGACTTCACGGGTGGCTTGCGTCCGTGCCTGCTTGGAGCGGATCTGGTAGGCCGCGCGCAGCTTGTCTTCGGCCAGCGCGGTGATCTTGCCGATGAAGGCTTCGTCCTTGGCGGGCGGCTGCCAGTCCCAGGCCGGCTTGCCGGCGTCGCGCACCAGGTCGTTGATCGCGGCGATCGCGATGTTGCCCTGCTCGTGGCCGAACACCACGCCGCCGAGCATCACTTCCTCGCTCAGCTGCTGGGCTTCCGACTCGACCATCAGCACCGCGGCTTGCGTGCCGGCGACCACCAGGTCCATCTTCGATTCGGCGAGCTGCGCCTTGGTCGGGTTGAGCACGTATTCGCCGTTGACATAGCCCACGCGCGCCGCGCCGATCGGGCCATTGAACGGGATGCCGGAGATCGCCAGAGCGGCGCTGGCGCCGATCAGCGCCGGGATGTCGGCAGCGACCTCGGGGTTCAGCGACAGCACGTGGATCACGACCTGCACTTCGTTGTAGAAACCCTCAGGGAACAGCGGGCGCAGCGGGCGGTCGATCAGGCGCGAGGTCAGCGTCTCAAGCTCGCTCGGGCGGCCTTCGCGCTTGAAGAAGCTGCCGGGGATCTTGCCGGCGGCGTAGGTCTTCTCGATGTAGTCGACAGTCAGGGGGAAGAAGTCTTGCCCCGGCTTGGCGTTCTTCGCGCCGACCACGGTCGCGAGGATCATCGTGTCCTCGACGTTGACGATCACCGCGCCGCCGGCCTGGCGCGCGATCTCGCCGGTTTCCAGCGTCACGCTGTGTTGACCCCATTGGAAGGTCTTGGTGACTTTGTTGAACATGCTCATGTTGTTCTCCGGTTGGTGCGAACGCCTTGCGGGTGGCGCTCTTCGACCCGAAGCCTGAGGCATCCTGGCGCGATGCCATTCCAGTGACGCTCCATGCGAACGCCAGTGGAATGACACATCGTCATCGATGGCTGCCCGGCTCCAAACACAAAGAGCCTGTGCTGGCGAATCCAGACAGGCTCTTCACTTTCATCGCTGGCTTACTTGCGCAGACCCAGCTTCTGGATCAGCGCGGTGTAGCGGTCGGCGTCCTTGTTCTTCAGATACGCCAGCAGGCTCTTGCGGGTGTTGACCATCTTCAGCAGACCGCGGCGGCCGTGGTGGTCTTTCAGGTGGGTTTTGAAATGCGGGGTCAGGTCGTTGATGCGGGCAGTCAGGATGGCGACCTGCACTTCCGGGGACCCGGTGTCGTTGGCGCTGCGCGCGTTGGCCTTGACGATATCGGCCTTCTTGATGTCGGCGACGGACATGGTGTTTCCTGTGTAGGGATTCCGGTTGCCTGCGTCTTCGAGGCGAGCGGTTTCCTGGTGTTGAACTTGCGGTCGCCGGTGAAACCGACCAGCGCCGTGCCTGCTGTGTGCCCTCTTGGAGGGGCAAAGCCGATCGATTATAGACGAGCCGCCTCGATGGCGCGGCGCAGGCGTTCCACACCCTGACTGAGCCGTGCCGGGTCGCGTGATGCGAAACACCAGCGCAGCCAGCCCTCGGCTTCGTCGCCGAATGCGGCGCCGGGCGCCAGTCCCAGGCCCGATGACGCGACCAGCTGCTTGGCGTAGGCCAGCGAGTCGTCCCGGCCCTCGACGCGGAAGAATGCGTACATGCCGCCGCGCGGCGTCGCCACCTGCACGCCGGGCAAGGCGGCGAGCTTCGGAATCAGCAGGTCTCGGCACTGCTTCAGGCGCTGCACCAGGCCGGGCACGAATGCGTCGGCCTGCGCCAGCGCGGCCAGGCCGGCGCGCTGCACGAACACCGGAGCGCAGGAGGTGTTGAACTCGATCAGCTTGCCGATGGCGGGCGTCAAGGTCTCGGGCAACACCAGCCAGCCCAGGCGCCAGCCGGTCATCAGGAAACTCTTGGAGAAACTCTGGACGACGACCAGCCGGTCCTGCGCATCGGCAATGTCGAGGAAGCTCGGCGCCGCCGCGTCCGGCTCGAAGTAGATCCGCTCGTAGACCTCGTCGGCAATGATCCAGGTGCCGGTGCGCCGGCAGTGCGCCAGGATGGCCAGTTGCTCGTCGCGCGTGAGCGTCCAGCCGGTCGGGTTGTTCGGCGCGTTGATCAGCAGCACGCAGCTGCGCTCGATTACCGCGCCGAGCAAGGCATCGATGTCCAGCGTCCAGCCGCCATCGCGCACTTTCAAGGGCACCCGCGTGACCGTCGCGCCGAGGATCGCCGGCTGCGCCGTCAGGTTCGGCCACACCGGGACAACGGCGACGACCTCGTCGCCCGGCCCAGCCAAGGCCTGCATCGCGATCATCAGTGCGCTGACCCCCGACGAGGTGACCGCGATGCGCTCCACGCCGACCGCCGGGTGCAATCCGGCCGTGTAGCGCGCCAGCGCCTCGCGCAGTTCGGGCAGCCCGAGGTTGTGCGAGTAGAAGGTCTCGCCGCTGGCGAGCGACGCCACCGCGGCCTGCCGGATGAACTCGGGCGTCGGCTCGTCGCTCTCGCCGAACCAGAACGCGAGCACGTCGTCGCGGCCGATGCCGGCGTTGGCCACCTCGCGGATCTTCGACCCGGGCAATTCGTCGATGACGGATCTCAATGCAGTCCCTTCAGACGGTGGCCAGCGGCCAGCGCGGCAGCACGTTGAACGCATAGTCGCGCTGCGGCTGGTCGATGCCGCGCTGCAGCCGCATCGCCGCGGCGAGCGCGATCATGGCGCCGTTGTCGGTGCACAGCGCCAACTCGGGGTAATGGACCCGCGTCCCTCGCTTCGCACACTCGGCGTCCAGTCGTTCGCGCAAGCGCGCATTGGCGCCAACGCCGCCGGCAACGACGACACGCTTCAAACCGGTGGCCTTCAAGGCCGCGAGCGTCTTGCGAACGAGCACGTCGACGATGGCTTGCTGTGTGGCTGCGGCGAGGTGTGCCTTGTCCTGCTCGCAGACATTGCTGCCGAGCTTGAGCATGTGGGTCCGCACAGCAGTCTTGAGGCCGGCGAAGGAAAAGTCCAGCGTACCGCTGTGCAGCAGCGGCCGCGGCAGGTCGAACACCGTCGGGTCGCCGAACTCGGCCAGCCGTGCCAGCTCCGGCCCACCGGGGTAGCCCAGGCCCATCAGCTTGGCCGACTTGTCGAAGGCCTCGCCGGCGGCATCGTCGATCGTCTCGCCGAGCAGCTCGTAGCTGCCGACATCGTCGACGCGCATCAGTTGCGTGTGGCCGCCCGACACCAGCAAGGCGACGAACGGGAATTCGGGCGGATCGGCGCAGAGGAACGGCGACAGCAGATGGCCCTCGAGGTGGTGCACGCCCATCACGGGGATGCCGCGCGCGGCGCCCAATGCGCAAGCCACACCCGCACCCACCAGCAGTGCGCCGGCAAGACCGGGGCCGCGCGTGAACGCGACCACATCGACGTCCTCGATCGAGGCTCCCACGGCCGAAAGCACGTGGCGCGTCAGCGGCACGACGCGACGGATGTGGTCCCGCGATGCCAGCTCCGGCACCACGCCGCCATAGGCCTGGTGCATGTCGATCTGGCTGTGCAGGGCCTGCGCGCGCAGTGTCGGCACGCCGCTTGCATGGCATTCGACGAGCGCGACGCCGGTTTCGTCGCACGATGACTCCACGCCGAGAATGTTCATCGTCCGAGTTTACGGGGCCACTCGGCAGCCCTTTTCCCACCCCGTGTGATAGTGCGCACCATCACAACTTGACACAGTATTCCACCCGGGGTTTACCCTGAAACTGCACGCAATACGCTTCACGTCGGCATGAACACCGACTACGCTGCGCTTCCCTACCGAGTGGCCATCCTGACATGGTCACCGACAAACAAAGTGAGTCGTTGGCCCATGAAAGAATACCGTCTCACAGGTTGGCCCGAACTGGCACCACCGTTCCATCGCACCGCCTACCGCCGCATCCTCAGCGACATGTCGCACCGCTTCGTGACGCTGCCGCAACTGGCCGACACCAGCGGACTGCGGCGCCAGGACGTGCGCAGCTTCGTCGAGATGCTCGATGCGCGCGGCCTGCTCATCGAGCGCGAGAGCGTGGTCACCGAGTCGCTGTTTGGGTCGCTCGGCCCCTTGGGCGGCTGGCTTCGACGGGCCATCTCCTCGCCTCCGCAGAGCCGTTGATCCCGCTGTCCATGAAAAAAGCCCGCCTCGCGCGGGCTTTTTTCATCGCGCGGCAGGCCGCGCGACGCGCGGTGGCGCGAATGTTGCAACACACTGCCGCATGAACCCGGCTTCGGCCCTGCGCATCGTCATCGTCGCTCCCGACACCCTGGCCCCGGACCCCTGCGACCCGCAAGCCGAGGAGGAGGCGGAGCGCTCGCGCAGCTTGCGCATCGGCCTGCTCGAGAACGGTTGCAACATCGTGGCCGTGCTGCCAGCCGACGTGTTCCTGCCCGACCGGCTGGCGCAGATCGGCCCCGACATGATCATTGTCGACGCCGAGAGCCAGGCCCGCGACACGCTGGAGCATGTGGTCGTCGCCACCCGCGACGCACGCCGCCCGATCGTGCTGTTCACCAACGACGAAGACACCAGCCACGTGCGCGACGCCATCGCCGCCGGCGTGACCGCCTACGTGGTTGCCGGGCTGGCGGCGGAGCGTGTGAAGCCGGTGCTCGACGTGGCGATGGCGCGCTTCCAGCACGAAGAATCGCTGCGCCGCGAACTGGCCGACGCGCGGACTCAATTGTCCGAGCGCAAGACCATCGACCGGGCGAAGGGCATCCTGATGAGCCGCCACGCGATGAGCGAGGAGCTCGCCTACGCGCGCCTGCGCAAGACCGCGATGGACAAGGGCCTGAAGCTCGCCGACGTGGCGCAGCGGATCATCGACGTCGCCGATCTGCTGGCCTGAGCTTGTCGAAGGGCTGACGCGCGCACAAGCCTTGTGCGTTGCCGGCGGCCATCGCGTCCGATACATCCAACATTGGTGCACTGCAGCAGCTTCACCCGGGAATCCGGGTTGGCATAGCGCTTGCGTAATCAACCCGCAGAAGGTCAACGGCGATCTTCTGGAGACATCGGCCCTCGCCAAGGATGGTGAGCGCTGAAAGGACGACGGCGTCCCCACTGAACCGGTTCAACCGGTCACGTGCGGACGCCTTTTTGTTTTTGCCTTTCGCTTTTCTCGAGACACGTCATGAACACACCCTTCACCCGAAAGTTCGACATGAGCCGCCGCAACCTCATCAAAGCCGCTGCCGCCACCGGTGCCGCGGGCCTCGTGCCCGGGCTGCAGAGCGCGGTCTATGCCGCCGGCTCCGACAAGCCGGAAAAGGAAGAGGTCCGCATCGGCTTCATCCCGCTGACCGATTGCGCATCGGTGGTGATGGCCTCGGTCCTCGGCTTCGACAAGAAGTACGGCGTGAAGATCATCCCGACCAAGGAAGCGTCGTGGGCCGGCGTGCGCGACAAGCTGGTGAACGGCGAACTCGACATGGCGCACGTGCTGTACGGCCTGATCTACGGCGTGCACCTCGGTGTGAGCGGCCCAAAGAAGGACATGGCCGTGCTGATGACGCTGAACAACAACGGCCAGGCGATCACCTTGTCGAAGAAGCTCGCCGACAAGGGCGCGGTCGACGGTGCGTCGCTGGCCAAGGTGATGGCCAGCGAAAAGCGCGACTACACCTTCGCCCAGACCTTCCCGACCGGCACCCACGCGATGTGGCTGTACTACTGGCTGGCCAGCGTCGGCATCAACCCGATGAAGGACGCCAAGGTCATCACCGTGCCGCCGCCGCAGATGGTGGCCAACATGCGCGTGGGCAACATGGATGGCTACTGCGTCGGTGAGCCCTGGGGCCACCGCGCCATCATGGACGGCATCGGCATCACCGCCGTCACGACGCAGGACATCTGGAAGGACCACCCCGAAAAGGTGCTGGGCACGACCGGCGACTTCGTCAAGAAGTACCCCAACACGGCGCGCGCCGTGATGATGGCGATCATCGAAGCGGGCCGCTGGATCGACGCGAGCCTGCAGAACAAGCTGAAGATGGCGGAGACGGTGGCCGACAAGAGCTATGTCAACACCGGCGTCGACGCGATCAACCAGCGAATCCTCGGCCGCTACCAGAACGGCCTCGGCAAGACCTGGGACGACCCGAACCACATGAAGTTCTTCAACGACGGGGCGGTGACCTTCCCCTACCTCTCCGACGGCATGTGGTTCCTCACCCAGCACAAGCGCTGGGGCCTGCTCAAGGAGCACCCGGACTACCTCGCGGTGGCCAAGCAGATCAACCAGATCGATCTGTACAAGCAGGCCGCCGGTGCATTGAAAGTCAACGTGCCCAAGGACGCGCTGCGCAGCAGCAAGCTGATCGACGGCGTGGTCTGGGACGGCAAGGACCCGAAGAAGTACGCCGACAGCTTCGGCGTCAAGGCGTCCGCCTGATCCCTGAACCCGCAGCCAGGAGAACACCATGGTCAGTGCAGTATTTCATTCACCGATCGAAGCCGCCGCCGAAGCGAAGGCCAGCGTTCTCGTGCGGCCGCCCGTGAAGGCGGGCGTCGCCGGGGTGACGAAGGCGGCGGCGAACGACGAGTCGCCCAAGGCATCGAAGGCGCCGGTCGACTGGGGCGGCATCGCGCTCAAGGTGCTCGCACCGATCGCGGGCATCGCCCTGCTGGTCGGCATCTGGGCCCTGCTCACGATGAAGAGCAGTTCCTTCCCGACGCCGGCGGCCACCTTCGCCGAGGCGGTGAAGGTGTTCTCCGACCCGTTCTACAGCAAGGGCCCGAACGACCAGGGCATCGGCTGGAACATCCTCTTCTCGTTGCAGCGTGTCGCGGTGGGCTTCGGCATGGCGGCGGCGGTGGGCATACCGCTGGGCTTCATGATCGGTCGCTTCAGCGTGCTGAACCACATGATCTCGCCGCTGATCAGCCTGCTGCGGCCGGTGTCGCCGCTCGCCTGGCTGCCGATCGGCCTGCTGGTGTTCAAGGCCGCCAACCCAGCCGCGATCTGGACGATCTTCATCTGCTCGATCTGGCCGATGATCATCAACACCGCGGTGGGCGTGCAGCGCGTGCCCAGCGACTACCTGAACGTCGCCCGGGTGCTGAACCTGTCCGAGTGGAAGGTCATCACGCGCATCCTGCTGCCTGCCGTGCTGCCCTACATGCTGACCGGCGTGCGCCTGTCGGTGGGCACCGCCTGGCTCGTGATCGTCGCAGCCGAAATGCTGACCGGCGGCGTGGGCATCGGCTTCTGGGTCTGGGACGAGTGGAACAACCTCAACGTCACCCACATCCTGATCGCGATCTTCGTCATCGGCATCGTCGGCTTGCTGCTCGAATGGATGTTGATCAGCATCGCCAAGCGTTTCAGCTACGACGACCTCTGAGGAGCCACACACCATGAAGAACTTCATTGACGTTCACAGCGCCGAAATGGTGTTCAGCACCAAGAAGGGACGCTTCCACGCGTTGCGCGACATCCATCTCACCGTCGCGAAAGGCGAGTTCGTCACGCTGATCGGCCACTCGGGCTGCGGCAAGTCGACGCTGCTCAACCTGATCGCCGGCCTGCTCGCACCCACCGGCGGCGCGCTGCTGTGCGACAACCGCGAGATCGCCGCGCCCGGCCCCGAGCGTGCGGTGGTGTTCCAGAACCACTCGCTGCTGCCCTGGCTGACCTGCTTCGAGAACGTGCACCTCGCGGTCGAGCGGGTGTTCGGCGCTGCCGAGTCCAAGGCGCAGTTGAAGGCGCGCACGCAAGCCGCGCTCGAACTGGTCGGCATGGGTCACGCGATGGCCAAGCGCCCGCACGAAGTGTCCGGCGGCATGAAGCAGCGCGTGGGCATTGCGCGCGCGCTGGCGATGGAGCCGAAGGTCTTGTTGCTCGACGAGCCGTTCGGTGCGCTCGACGCCCTCACCCGCGCCCACCTGCAGGACGAGTTGCTGAAGATCGTCGCGCGCACGCGCAGCACGGTGGTGATGGTGACCCACGATGTCGACGAGGCGGTGCTGCTGTCGGACCGCATCGTGATGATGACCAACGGCCCGGCGGCGACGATCGGCGAGATCCTCCGGGTGGACCTGGAACGGCCGCGCAAGCGCGTGGAGCTGGCCGAGGACGCGCGCTACGTGCACTACCGCAAAGAGGTGCTGGACTTCCTCTACACGCGTCACGGCCATCAGGCGCTCGCCGCCTGAGCCTGCCGTCATGCCGAACCCCGCAACGCCCGCGCTCGCACTCGGCCTGCCGCTCGCTGCGCCGCAAGACCGGCCCGCCCAACGACCCTTCTCGCTCGGCAAATACCGCGAGATCGTCGTCGCGGTGGGCTTCTTCCTGCTGTTCGACCTGGCCGTCCTGGTGCTGAACTTCTACGTGTCCTTCCAGATTGCGGAGGACGCTGTCTCGATCAACCTGTCGGGCCGCGAACGCATGCTGACGCAGCGGCTGTCGAAGGTCTTGCTCGCGTGGGAGCTGGCTGCGCCGAGCGGCGATGTGCCCCCGGAGATCGTGAAGGAACTGCAGCTTTCCGTGCAGTTGTTCGACGGCACCCTGCAAGGCTTTCGCCATGGCGGGACGGTCACCGGCGGCGACGGCAAGCCGGTGCACCTGGCCGCTGCGGTCGGGTCGCACAGCGCGAGCGTCCTGGAACGTGTGGAGTCGGTCTGGGGACCGTGGCGGCAACTGCTCGA
>DASXQQ010000163.1:0-21381 GCA_036507085.1 Piscinibacter sp.
GTGAGCTACAACCGCTGCACCGCGCGCTTCAATACGCACTCGGTCGGCGGCATCTCGATCAACGACTTCATTTGCGCCGCGAAAGTGAATGCGCTGGTGGCTTTTGTTGTCTGAGTCGCGTTGAGCAAGACCGTCGCGCTCGACCTGGGACTGGTGGTCGCCGGCTACGGCCGGCACTACATCGTCGAGACGCCCGAAGGCGAACGGCTGATCTGCCACCCGCGCGGCAAGAAGAGCGATTGCGTCGTCGGCGACCGTGTGCGCTGGCAGAGCTCCGGTGACGAAGGCGTGATCGAGCATGTCGAGGCGCGCCGCAACCTGCTGTTTCGCCGCGACGAGTGGCGCACCAAGGAGTTCGCCGCCAACCTCGACCAGATCCTCGTGATGGTGGCGAGCGACCCGGTGTTCAGCGAGTCGCAGCTCGCGCGCGCGCTGATCGCCGCCGAGAGCGCCGGCATCGATGCGCGGATCCTGCTGAACAAGGCCGACCTGCCGCAGATTGGCGCGGCGCGCGCGCGGCTCGAACCGTATGCCGCGATGGGCTACCACGTCGTCGAAGTCGCACTCAAAGCGCGGCCGGCCGAGGCCCGTGCCGTGCTCGACTCGGTCCTCGCTGCCAAGGCCACGCTGGTGCTGGGGCCGAGCGGCGCGGGCAAGAGCACCTTGATCAACCTGCTCGCGCCCGACGCGCGCGCGCAGGTCGGCGAGATTTCGCAGGCCCTCAATTCCGGGCGCCACACAACGACGACGACGCAGTGGTACTGGCTCGACGGCGAGCGCAGCGCCGGGTTGATCGATTCGCCCGGTTTCCAGGAGTTCGGGCTGCGCCAACTCGACGGGCAGCAGTTGCCGGGCTTGATGCCCGACCTGCGCGAGCACGCAAGGCAGTGCAAGTTCTATAACTGCACGCACCAGCACGAGCCCGGTTGCGGCGTCATTGCGGCGCTGCAGCGCGGCGAGATCAGCGAATCGCGGTACCGGATCTACGGCGAGATCCTCAATGAGTTGACGCAGACGCGCTGGTGAGTCTGACCGGGTCCGGCGCCGGGCTGCCCCAAGCCGGACCGCGCCCCTCGGGGGCAGGAGCGCAGCGACTGGGGGGTCGGTCCGGCGCCGGGCCGCCCCAAGCAGGACCGCGCCCCTCGGGGGCAGGAGCGCAGCGACTGGGGGGCTCTATCACCCGATGAGGTTGGCCAGCGACAGCAGCGCGAGCAGCAGCATCCACAACACCACCGAGCGCCAGACCAGGCCGACGATGCTGCGCAAATGGCCGAGCACCGGCGCCGCGCCCGGGGTCGAGCCCTCGGCCTCCATCTCGTCGAAGGCGGCCCCCCGGTCGAAGGTCTTGGAGCGGTCGGGCGTGACGCCCGGCGCCGCACTGCCGCCGAGTCCCACACCGACCGCCCCGGCGGCCGCCGCGAGGATGATGCCTTCGTTCGCGTGCTTCCACAGCCCGGCGTCGCGGCGCCAGCAATTCACCGCTTCCTCGAAATTGCCGACCACGGCGAAACCGAAGGCCGTCAGGCGCGCCGGCAGATGGTCGACCAGGCTGAACAGGCGCTGCGACAGGACCATCAGTCGCTCGTTGGTCGGCTCACCGACGGTGCGGTTCTTGTAGGCCCAGTAGCGGCTGGCGAACTCGGCCATCCGGTAGAGCACCGCGCCAGCGGGCCCGAAGCCGAGCGTGGACAGCACGACGAACCAGAAGAACACGCCGAACACATGGCGGTGTGCCGCCAGCAGCGAGTGCTCGATGACGTGGCGCAGCAGCTCGGTGCGCGGCAGCTCGCTTGCATCGAGGTGGCGCCATTCGGTGAGCAGGCGGCGCGCCTCGTCCTCGTCACCGCGCTCGAGCGCGTCGCGGATGTCGGTGAAGTGGTGGCTGAACTGGCGAAAGCCGAGGGTCACGTAGAGCACCGCCACGTTCCACGCTAGCGCGAGCGGCAGGCTCATCCTCGAGATCGCGAGGTAGACGGCCCACGCCGCGAGTGCCGGCGCGATGCAGGTCACGCTCCACACCACCCAGGCGTGATGGTCGCGTCCGGCGTCGAAGTTGCGGCCGGTCCAGCGCATCCACGAGGTCAACGCGTCATACACCGGGTTGCGACGGGGCAGTGGCTTGACTTGCTCGATCAACAGCGCGAACAGGACGGCAAAGAAACTCATGCGCACCGATGATACCGGCCGCTTCAGGCTGACAGAAATCGATAGAAGTTGCGCAGCATCGCCGCTGTGGCGCCCCAGATGAAGTAGCGCCGGGGCTCGCCGTCGGCGTCGACGCCCTGCCATGGCATCGACAGGAACTCGCGCCGGACGCCACCGAACTCGATCGCATGATGGCGATGGTTGGCGGGCGACATCAGAAACGACAGCGGCACCTCGAACACCTCGGCGACTTCGAAGGGGTCGGCTTCGATCGTGAACGGTGGCTCGATCAGCGCGACCACCGGCGTGACGACGAAGCCGGTGCCTGTGGTGTACGTCGGCAAGGCGCCGAGCACGTCGATGTGCCGCGCATGCAGGCCGATTTCCTCCTGCGCCTCGCGCAGCGCGGTGGCGGTGGCATCGGCGTCCTCGGGCTCGGCACGGCCACCGGGGAAGCTGATCTGGCCCGGGTGGTCGGTGAGGTGGTCGGTGCGCTGCGTCAGCAAGACGGTGAGCTCGTCGTCGCGCAGGATCAGCGGTACCAGCACCGAGGCGTGGGTGGGCTCGCGCTCGTTGAAGCGGCGCTCGACCGCGATCTCCGGTTCCCACGCGGGCGGCGCATCGAAGCGACGGCGCAGGGCATCGGGCAACAGCTGCTCGGCATCGACCGATGGCAGGTGGTCGTCGACCGCGATGACCGGAAGCTCTTGCGGATTGAAGCTGTGGGGCATGGTTTGGAATTTAGAACGAAAAAGCCGCCTCGGGAGGCGGCTTTTTCGGGGAACGGCCGATCAGGCCAGCTTCTCTTTGATTCGCGCCGACTTGCCGGAACGATCACGCAAGTAGTACAGCTTGGCGCGGCGCACATCGCCCCGACGCTTGACCTCGATCGAGGCGATCAGCGGGCTGTAGATCTGGAAGGTACGCTCGACGCCTTCGCCGCTGGAGATCTTGCGGACGATGAAGCTGGAGTTCAGCCCGCGGTTGCGCTTGGCGATGACCACGCCTTCGTAGGCCTGCACGCGCTTGCGCGTGCCTTCGACGACGTTCACGCTGACGATCACCGTGTCGCCGGGGGCGAAGGCCGGAATGGTCTTGTTGAGGCGAGCAATCTCTTCTTGCTCGAGGGTCTGGATCAGGTCCATGGGGTTCTCCGTGCGATCGTGCCCACGCGGTGTTTGGAAGTGGGATTCGGGTGCTCTCAGGCGCCCGGGCGTGGCAGAGGATCGAAAAGCCGATGATTATAGCCCAAGGCCCGCGAGGAAAGCCTCATCGGCCTGGCTCAAGGTTCCGGCGGAACGCGCCGCAGAGATCAGGTCGGGCCGCCGGCGCGCGGTGAGCTCCAGCGAGCGCTCGCGGCGCCAGCGCGCGATGTCGGCGTGGTTTCCCGACAGCAGCACCGGTGGCACCGGATCGACGCCGTCGGCGATCGGCAGCCGCTCGGGGCGGCTGTAGTGCGGACAGTCGAGCAGGCCATCGGAGAAGCTGTCCTGCTGATGCGATTGCGCATCGCCGAGCACGCCGTCCTGCAGCCGGGCCACCGCGTCGAGCAGGGCGAGCGCCGGCAATTCCCCGCCCGACAGCACGAAATCGCCCAGGCTGAGTTCCAGGTCGACGTGGCGGTCGAGAAAGCGCTGGTCGATGCCTTCGTAGCGGCCGCACAGCAGGATCGCGCCAGGGCCCGCGGCGAACTCGCGCACCACGCCCTGGTCGATGCGCCGCCCGGTGGGGGTGAAGTGAACCAGCGGGGCCGACCCGGGCCGCAACGAACGAATCGCGCGAAGCGCCCGCTCCAGCGGCTCGGCCAGCATCACCATGCCGGGGCCGCCGCCGTACGGACGGTCGTCGACGCGGCGGTAGTTGTCGTCGGCGAAGTCGCGCAGCGGCCACAGCCTGACCTCGACCTGGCCTGACTCGAACGCGCGCCGGGTGACGCCTTGCGTCAGGTGCGGCCCGAACAGGTCGGGGAACAGCGTGATGACGTCGAAGCGCAAGGCGGTTGCCGGATCAGTAGTCCAGCCCCCAGTCGACGGTGATGCGCCGCGCGCCGAGATCGACATCGATGACATAGGCGGCGACGAAGGGGATCAGCCGCTCGGTGGCTTCGTCGCCCGCCTCGGCGCCCTCGGGCGCGACGCGCAGCACACTGTGCGGTCCGGTGTCGAGCAAGCCGGTCACCGTGCCCAAGGATTCGCCCTGCTGGTTCGTCACCGCGAGGCCGATCAGGTCGACCCAGTAGTACTCGTCGGGATCGGCGGTCGGGAAACTCGAACGCGGAACAAACACCCGCGCACCACGCAAGGCCTCGGCCGCGCTGCGGTCGGCGAGGTCGGGCGACTGGGCCACGACCCAATCGCCGTGCTCCTTGGCCTGGCTGATCTTCAACAGGGTGGGAACGGCGCCGACCGATGCGGGACGCTTCGGACCCTGCGCCTCGGGCGGCTTCAGGAACCAGCGCCGCGACGAGAACAGCGCCTGCGGGTCGGCGGCGAAGGGCTGGACCTTGATCCAGCCCTTGACGCCCCAGGCATCGAGGATGCGGCCGACCTCCACAGCGTCTTGCGGCCAGGCGGGCTCGAGCTCGCCGCAGGCCGCACTCACCGTGGTCATTGGAGTACCTTCGTGCTGCGCACTCCGGAATTCGCCCTTGGGGCGGCCCGGCGTGCTCATGCCTTACCCGATGCGCGTCAGGCCGCGGCCTTGGCTTGGGCGACGAGGCGAGCGACCGTGGGCGACAACTGGGCGCCGTTGCTGGCCCAGTAGTCGATGCGGTCGAAGGCCACGCGCAGCGGCTGCTCGCCGCCGGCGGCCACGGGGTTGTAGAACCCCACGCGCTCGATGAATCGGCCGTCGCGGCGAATGCGCGAATCGGTGACGACGATGTTGAAGAACGGACGCTTCTTCGCGCCCCCGCGTGCGAGTCGGATCACGACCATGCTGTTTCCTTGAATTGTGAAAACGTCCACCGCACCAGGAGACACTCAGGGCGAGCAGATCAAAACCTCGGCGCCGTAGATACGCCGGCTTGGCAGCCGGCCGTCACCGAAACCGATGATTATAAACTCGCGCCACGTTTCCGAGAGCCCGCCGATGCCGCCCCCGTCCTTGCTGATCCGCCCGAGCACCCCCGCCGACCTGCCGGCGATCACCGCCATCTACGGCTGGAACGTGCTCAACGGCACCGGCACCTTCGAGCTCGAGGCGCCCGACGAGGCCGACATGGCGCGCCGCCGCGACGACGTGCTGGCCAAGGGCCTGCCCTGGCTGGTGGCCGAGCGCGACGGCCAGCTGCTCGGTTATGCCTACGCCAACCACTTCCGTCCGCGCCGGGCCTATCGCTTCTGTCTCGAGGACTCGATCTACCTGAGCGCGGACGCCGCCGGGCAGGGCATCGGCCGGCTGCTGCTGGCCGAGCTGATGGCGCAGTGTGAAGCCCGCGGCGCCCGCCAGATGCTGGCGGTGATCGGCGACTCCGCGAACACCGCGTCGATCGCCGTGCACCGCGCGCTCGGCTTCGAAGCGAGCGGGCTCATCAAGTCGGCCGGCTGGAAGTTCGGCCGCTGGCTCGACGTGGTCCTGATGCAACGCGAACTCGGGCTCGGTGACGGCACGGCGCCGGCGGACGCGGGATGAGTTCGGGCAGCCCGCATTACAAATCCAAGACCCTCGCGACCTGGATCGCACTGGTCGGCGGCAGTCTCGGCCTGCACCGCTTCTACCTGCACGGCTTTCGCGATGTGTGGGGCTGGCTGTGCCCGTGGCCAACGCTGCTCGGGCTGTACGGCGTCGAGCGCATGCGCCAGCTCGGCCAGGACGATCCGATGTCGTGGGTGCTGATCCCGCTGCTCGGCGCGATGCTGGCCGCAGCGATGCTGAGCGCCATCGTCTACGGGCTGACCCCCGACGACAAGTGGCACGCCCGCTTCAATCCGCAAGGCCCGGCGCCGCGCAGCGGCTGGGCGACGATCATCGGTGTCGTGCTCGCGCTGCTGGTCGGCGCCGGCGTGCTGATGGCGACGATCGCGTTCAGCAGCCAGCGCTACTTCGAGTACCAGGATCAGGCGAACAGCAGCCGACCCAACCAGTAGGCGACGCCGGCAACGAAGGCCGAGGCCGGAATCGTGAAGATCCAGGCCCAGATGATGTTGCCCGCCACGCCCCAGCGCACCGCCGAGGCCCGGCGCGCCGAGCCGACGCCGACGATGGCACCGGTGATGGTGTGGGTGGTCGACACCGGAATGCCCAGGGCGGTGGCCAGGAACAGCGTGATCGCCCCGCCGGTTTCGGCGCAGAAGCCGCCCACCGGCTTGAGCTTGGTGATGCGCTGGCCCATGGTCTTGACGATGCGCCAGCCGCCGAACATCGTGCCCAGCCCGATCGCCACATAGCAGGACCAGATCACCCAGGCCGGCGGCAGCTTGTCGCCGGCGGCCGAGTAGCCGGTGGCGATCAGCAGCATCCAGATGATGCCGATCGTCTTTTGCGCGTCGTTGCCGCCGTGACCCAGGCTGTACAGGCCCGCCGACACCAGCTGCAGGCGACGGAACCAGTTGTCCACCCGCAGCGGCGAGGCGCGCCGGAACAGGTGCGCCACCCCCAGCATCAGCAGCGAGCCGAGCAGGAAGCCGAGGAACGGCGACACGAAGATGAACAGCACCGTCTTCCACACGCCCGCCGCGATCAGCGACGCGGCGCCGGCCTTGGCGATCACCGCGCCGACGATGCCGCCGATCAGCGCGTGCGACGAGCTCGACGGAATGCCGTGCCACCAGGTGACGACGTTCCAGACCATCGCGCCGACGAGCGCACCGAACACCACATGGTGATCGACGACCTCCGGCAACGCGATGCCCTTGCCGACGGTGGCCGCGACCTTCAACTGGAAGATGCTGATCGCCACGACGTTGAAGAAGGCCGCGAACACCACCGCCTGCTGCGGCTTGAGCACGCCGGTGGAGACGACGGTGGCGATCGAGTTGGCCGCGTCGTGGAAGCCGTTCATGAAGTCGAACGCGATCGCCAGCACGACCAGCAACGCGACGACCCAGAAGGCGCTCTGCACGGAATTCATGGGTGCGGTCGGGCGCTCACGAGTTCTCGAGGACCACGCCCTCGATCAGGTTGGCCACATCCTCGCAGCGATCGGAGATCGACTCGAGCTGCTCGTAGATCGTCTTGAGCTTGATCAGCTCGCGCACGTCGGTCTCTTCGCGGAACAGCTTGGACATCGCCGAGCGCATCACCCGGTCGGCATCGGACTCGAGCTTGTCGATCTCTTCGCAGGTCTTGATCGCGGCCTCGGCAGTGGCGTGGTCGCTGATCCGCGGCAGCAACGACACCGCGTGCTGGACCCGCTCGCAGCACTTGGCGCTCAGGTCGCCCAGGCGCAGGATGTCCTCGGTCATCGCGCGAACGTCGTACAGCGACATCGTCTCGGTGGCGTCTTGCAGCAGATCGAGGATGTCGTCCATCGCGTTGATCAGGCCGTGGATCTGCTCGCGGTCGATCGGCGTGATGAAAGTCTTGTGCAGCAACCGGTTCACCTCGGCGGTGATGCGGTCGGCCTGCCGTTCGGCATTGCCCACGTCGCTGGTGTACTTCTCGCGCAGGATCGGGTCGGCGTAGTTCTCGATCAGCAGGATGAACGCGCGCGCCCCTTCGACGATGTGGTCGCCATGCTGGTTGAACAGCTCGAAGAAATTGCCTTCCCGCGGCAGCAGCTTGCCAAACAGCATTGGTGTCCCCTCGCGTCGTGCTGACCCGTCCGGCGTGGCACCGGCATCGTCACACGATGGTCATTGATTTGAAACCCGCGCAGTGTAGCGGGTCACTCGCTCGGCGCCGGCGGTGCCATGGCCGCCGCCGGCGTCGGGTCCAGCACGCCGCGCTCGCCTTCGAACGCGGCCAGCCGGGCGAGCAGCATCTCGAAATCAGCCGCGCGACCCAGCGGGTCGAAATGCTCGGTGACGACAGTGAACACCGGCGCGCCTTCGTGGCTGCGAAAGTGTTCGACATAGGCGTCGCACAGGCGCCGCAGATAGTCTTCGCCGATCGCTTGCTCCATCGCGATGCCACGCTGGCGGATGCGCTGCAGCAGCGTCTGCGGCGTTGCCTGCAGCCAGATGATCAGGTCGGGCTGCGGCACCTGCGGGGCGACTTGGGCGTACATCTGCGCGTACAGGCGGTACTCGTCGTCGCTCAGGTTCAGCCGGGCGAACAGCGCGTCCTTGGCGAACAGGAAGTCGCTCACCACGCCGCGCGAAAACATCCCGGTCTGCGACAAGGCCCGCACCTGCTTGAGGCGCTGGAACAGGAAGAACAGCTGGGTCTGGAAGGCGTAGCCGGGAATGTCGTCGTAAAAGCGTTCGAGGAACGGGTTGTCCTCGGCCTGCTCGAGCAGCAACTCGGCGCCGAGCCGCTGCGCGAGGCGGCGCGCGAGCGAGCTCTTGCCGGCACCGATCGGCCCTTCGATCACGATGTGCCGGTAGCGCTCCAGCAAGCCGCTCATGTCGGGCCGATCAGGCGCGGAAGATGAAGTACACCGCGCCGACCAGGCACAGGCCGGCCCAGATGAAGTCGGCCTTGAACGGCTGGTTCATGAAGGTCATCGCGAATGGAACGAAGACCGCGAGCGTGATCACTTCCTGTGTGATCTTCAGCTGGGCCAGCGTGATGCCGCCGGCGTAGCCGATGCGGTTGCCCGGCACCTGCAGCAGGTACTCGAACAGTGCGATGCCCCAGCTCACCAGCGCGGCGACATACCAGGGCTTGTCGGCGAGGTTCTTCAAGTGGCCATACCAGGCGAAGGTCATGAAGACATTCGACGCGATCAGCAGCACGACGGTGTGCAGGGAAACCGGCAACGAACTCATGGGCTCCATCTTTCAACACGTTGATCGGCGACGCGCGCCAGCCACTCGCTGACTGCGCCGCGCCCCGGGATGACGGCCGCCGGCGCCACGTCGGCCAGCGGCTTGAGCACGAAGGCGCGCTCGTGCATCCGTGGGTGCGGCACGGTGAGCGTCGGGGTGGCGATGCACTCGTCGCCGTACAAAAGCAAGTCCAGGTCCAGGGTGCGCGGCGCATTGCGGTGCGGGCGGTCGCGCCCGTGCGCCAGTTCGATGCGCTGCAGCGCGGCGAGCAGGGCCTGCGGCGCCAGGGCAGTGCGCAGCAGCGCGACCGCATTGGCATAGTCGGGGCCGCCGGCGTCGATGGGCGCGCTGCGGTAGATCGGCGAGGTGGCGATGAGCGTGGTGTCAGGCAACGCGCCGAGGGCGTCGAGCGCGCGGCGAAGCGTTGTCGGCGCGTCCCCGAGGTTGGCGCCGAGTCCGATGCTTGCGATCGTGCGTGCCACGGTCGGCCGCATTCGCGTCGCTACGAGCCCTCGGGGGTCGGCACGCTCGCATCGGCTGGCGCAGTGGCCGGCTTGCGGCGGCGGCGCCGGCGCTTCTTCGCCGGGTCGGCCTCGGCGCTCGCGCCGCCCGGCGCCGCAGCGGCGCTCGGGCTTGCCCGGCGCACAGGCTCGCGCTCGCGGGCCTGTTCCATCAAGCGGTGGCGTTCGTCGGCGTGGGCGAGCGAGAAGTCCTCCCACCATTCGGCGAGCGCGGCGTCGATCTCGCCCGCATCGGCGCGCAGGCGCAGGAAGTCGAAGCCGGCGCGAAAGCGCGGCTGCTCGACGAGCGTGTACGGGCCCTGCCCCGCGCGCCGCTCGAAGCGCGGCTGCATCAGCCAGATCTCGCGCATGTCGGCGGCCAGCTTGCCGCGGCCGGAGATGTCGCCGATGCGCGCATCGAAGACCGCATCGATCGCCTGCTGCAGCGCCGGAAACGCCGGCTCGCCGCGCTTCCTCAGCGTCTGCCAGCCGTCGAGCACGTCGTGCCACAGCATGCAGGCGAGCATGAAGCTCGGCGCCACCGGCTTGCCCTCGCCGACGCGGCGGTCGGTGTCGGCGAGTGCGAGCTGGACAAACTTCTCACGCCCGTCGTGGCGATGCGCTTCGTCGAGCACCACGTCGAGCACCGGGAACACCCCGCGGTGCAGGCCTTGCTTGCGCAGCTCTTCGAGGCTCGCCAGCGCGTGGCCGGTCTGCAGCAGCTTGATCATCTCGTCGAACATGCGCGAAAGCGGCACGTTGTCGAGCAGCGCGGCCATCGTCTTGATCGGCGCGCGGGTCTTGGGCTCGATCTCGAAGCCGAGCTTGGCCGCGAAGCGCACGACGCGGATGATGCGCACCGGGTCTTCGCGGTAGCGCGCCTCGGGGTCGCCGATCATGCGCAGCAACTTCTTCTTCGCGTCCTTGATGCCGCCGTGGTAGTCGACGACGATCTCGCGCTGCGGGTCGTAATACATCGCGTTGACGGTGAAGTCGCGCCGCGCCGCGTCTTCGTTCATCGGGCCCCAGACGTTGTCGCGCAGCACCCGACCCTCCGCGTCGACGACATGCGTCTTGCCGGCGAGCTCGCCCTTCGACGTCTTCTCGTTGCCCAGCACCTGCTCGGCGGTGGTGGCATCCATCACCGCGCGAAAGGTCGAGACCTCGATCACCTCGTGCTCGCGGCCGCGGCCGAACACGACGTGGACGATGCGAAAGCGCCGCCCGATGATGAAGGCGCGGCGAAACAGCGCCTTCACCTGTTCGGGCGTCGCGTTGGTGGCGACGTCGAAGTCCTTCGGGCGCAGGCCGAGCAGCAGGTCGCGCACCGCGCCGCCGACGATGTACGTCTCGTGGCCCGCCTCGGACAGGGTCTGCACCACCTTGACCGCGCGTTCGTCGACCAGCGCCGGGTCGATGGCGTGGTCGGCCTTCGCCCACTCGACCCGCTTGCCCAGCGGGTGCGCGCGGGCGATCGTCTCCAGCGCCGATTTGCCGAGCAGCTTGTTGATGAACTTCTTGATCATGTGAACAGGTTCAATATGCGCCAGCCGCGTTCGCGGGCAACGGCTTCGAGGGCGGGGGACGGGTTGGTAGCCACCGGGTCGGTCGCCCGCTCCAGCAGCGGCAGATCGTTGAGCGAGTCGCTGTAGACGCTGATGCGTTCGAAATCGCGCCAGCTCGCGCCTCGATCGGCGAGCCACTCCTGCACCCGGGTCACCTTGCCCTCGCGATAGCTCGGGACTCCGTCGATGCGGCCCGTGATGGTACCCCCAGGCCCGCGCTCGAGCCGAACCGCGATCAGATGCTCGATGCCGAAGGCCTGCGCGATCGGTGCGGTGACGAAGTCGTTGGTGGCGGTGACCAACGCCACCGCGTCGCCGCGCTGCTGGTGCTCGCGCACCAGCGAGCGCGCTCGCTCGCTCAGCGTCGGCACGATTACCTCGCGCATGAAGCGCTCGTGCGCCGCGTCGGCCTCGGCCGCGGCGCGCGCGCGCAAGGGTTCGGTGGCAAACGCGATGTAGCTGGCGATGTCCAGCGTCCCGGCCTTGTAATGCTCGAAGAACTCGTCGTTGCGGCGGCGGAATTCGGCCCCGTCGACCCAGCCGAGCCGGACGATGAACTCGCCCCAGGCGTGGTCCGAATCGAACGGCAGCAAGGTGTCGTCGAGATCGAACAGACACAAGTTTTTCGTCATTCGCCGCCCTCTTCTGCGAGCATCTGCTTCAACAGCGGTACCGTCACCGCGCGCTTGTTCACCAACGCAAACTCGTCCAGGCGATCGAGCAGCGCCATCAGGTGCTTCAGGTCGCGCGCGAAACGCGTCAGCAGGTGGTCCATCACGTCATCGGAAAGAAAGAGTCCGCGCCGGTCGGCTTCGCGGCGCAGCGCGGCGCGCGTCTCCGCTTCCGACAGCGGCTGGATCGCGAGCACATGGCCCCAGCCCAGGCGCGAGCGCAGGTCGTCGCGCAGCGGCAGGTCGACCGGCGGCACGCGGCCGGCCGACGCGAGCGCGACGCCGCACGTCGTCGCGTCGACGAACAAGGCGAAGGCCGCCTGCTGCCGGGCAGCGTCGAATGCATCGCAGGCATCGAACACGATCAGCGCGTGGTCATCGTCGTGCAGCCAGGGCAAGGGCTCGGCGGCGCCGAACCAGCCGACCTGCAGGCCCTGCTGCTGAAAGCGCTGGGCGAGCGAGCGCAGCAAGTGCGTCTTGCCGCTGCCCGACGGGCCCCACAGGTAGACCGGCGGCGACGAGGGCTGCACCGCATGCAGGTGCGACAAGGCCATCGTGTTGGTGCCGGGCACGAAGGACTCGAAGCTCTGCGCCGTGTCGAGCGCGATGGCCAGCGGAATCTGCTTCATTCGCCGTCAGTTCTTTCAGGCACCGTAGAGCCGGCTTTCCAGGTACAGCCCGCGCAGGCGGCGCACCGCCACCACCAACACCGCGCTGACCGGCAGCGCCACCAGCACACCGGCGAAGCCGAGCAAGTGGCCGAAGGCGAGCAGCGCGAAGATCACCATCAACGGATTCAGGCCGATGCGCTCGCCCACCAGACGCGGCGTGAGGAAGAACCCTTCGACCAGCTGACCGATGCCGTAGACGATCGCGACTGCGACCAGCCCGTACCAGCTCGCGAACTGCAGCACCGCCGCGAGCGTGGCTAGAACCAGGCCGAGGCCGAAGCCGAGGTAGGGGATGAACACCGCCAGCCCGGTGAACACGCCCACCGGCACCGCGAGGTCGAAGCGAAACAACGCGAGCGCCACGCTGTAGTAGAGCGCCAGGATCACCATCACGAGCAACTGGCCGCGCAGGTACTGGCCGAGCACCGCGTCGCACTCGTCCATGAAGCCTTCGAAGGCAGAGTGCATGCGCGGCGGGACGAGCTCATGCATGCGATGGACGAGGCCCGGCCAGTCCATCAGCAGGTAGAACAGCACCACCGGCACCAGCACCGCATTGCCGACGAGGGCGAGCACGATGCTGCCGCCGATGCGCGCCGAGCTGAGCACCGTGACGAGCCAGTCCTCGACGTTGGCGCTCAGGTACTTCAGCACGAAGGCCTTGATGCTCTCGATGTCGAGCGCGACGTGGATGCCGTATTGCGCGAGCCACGGTGCCAGGCTGGTGTTCAGTCGGTCGGCCAGCAGCGGGATCTGCTCGCGCAGCAGCGGCAGCTCCTTCGACAGGATGGGCACGATCAGCAGCAGCAGCGCAAGCAGCGCAATGATCATCGCCGCCTCGACCAGCAGCACCGCAAGGACACGCGGTACCCGGCGCGCGGCGAGCCGCTCGACCGCCGGGTGCAGCGCATAGGCCAGCACCGCGCCGATCAGGAAGGGCGTGAGCACCGGGGCCAGCAGCCACAGCAGCGCCAGCGCCACCAGCGCAAGCGCGAGCCAGGACAGCATTCGTCGTTGAGCAGCGGAGAGGTTCATCGATCGGGGCGGAATGCCCGTGAGTGCCCGGCGCGACGGCGCGCGCTCGCGGTGGGCGAAATTCTAAGCGGCAGTCGGCGCCGTTCGCTCGACGCTCAGTGCAGACGCGGCCAACCGACGCCGCGCAGCTCGACCACGCGGGCGACGAGCGCCGCATGGTCGTCGGCGTCGGGGCGGCGTTCGAGGTAGGCCGCAATGTCGTCCGCGGCCTGCGCCGATTGACCGATCTCGGCCAGCACCAAGCCGCGGTCGCGCCGCTCTTCCCAGGCCTGCGGCAGCAGGATCACCAGGCGGTGCAGCACCGCGAGCAGGCGTGGCCAGTCGGAGGCCGAGCGATGGATTTCCTTCAGGTTGCGCAGCATCCGCGCCAGCACGTCGCGCGCCGGCGCGGCTTGCAGAAACAGCCCGAGGGGCGCATCGAACTCGCCGGTCAGGCCGTGGCTGCGCCGGTAGGGTCCGAGCAGTTCGTCGAGTTCCTCGCGCGACAGCGAGTGCCCGGTGAACGGGTCGATCACCACCTCGCCGTGCTGCTTGCCGGTGTGCATGCGCAGCTTGATGAGGAAGTGACCTGGGAAGGACACGCCGCGTGCCGTCAGGCCGATCTGCGTGGCCAGCTCGATGTAGAGCACCGCCAACGTGATGGGAATGCCGCGCCGCGAGCTGAGCACGCTGTGCAGGTAGCTGTTGCGCGGATCGTAGTAATTGTTGACGTTGCCGGCGAATCCGAGCTCCTGGAAGAAATAGCGGTTCAGCCAGCGCAGCCGCTGCACCGGCACCGCGTCGGCCGGGATGCGGCGCTTGAGCTTGTCGGCCAGCGCATCGATGTCGGCGAGCACCGCCTGGGTGTCGAGTTCGGGGAATTCGTCCTGTGCGATCGACGCCGCCGCTTCGATCAAGGACAAGCTCTCGTCGTCTGCCACCAGCGAGGAGAAATACTCCAGTGCGGTTGGCACATCGAACTGCAGCGGTTCGGCCATCAGTCCAGTTTAGGGCCTTTCGGCCCGGTGTCGATCCCGAGAACGCATCAGTGGCCGCGCCGCATGAACTGCGCCGGCTTCAGACCCATGGCCAGCAAGGCGGCGAAGTACAACGCCGCCGCGCCGGCGAGGCAGGCGGCGAGCAGGCCGATGCGCTGCCACGGATGCGCCTGCAGGCCGACCCAGTCGATGGCCTGGCCCGCCCAGCCGAGCAAGCCGCCCAGCAGCGCGCAGGCCAGCGCCACCCGCGCCGCGAAACCGAGCCAGCCCGGCGCCGGTACATAGCTGCCGCGCTTGCGCAGGCCGACGAACAGGCAGGCGGCGTTGAACAGCGCGCCGAGGCCGATCGAGAGGGCGAGCCCCGCGTGTTCGAGAAAGGGAACAAAGAGCAGGTTCATCAGCTGGGTGAGCACGAGCACGACGACCGCGATCTTCACCGGCGTGCGCGTGTCCTGCCGGGCATAGAAGCCGGGGGCGAGGATCTTCACGCCGACCAGGCCCATCAGCCCGACGCCATAGCCCATCAGCGCGAGCACCGTCTGCTGCACGTCGTGCGCCGAGAAGTGGCCATAGTGGTAGAGCACCGCGACCAGCGGGCGAGGAAACACGAGCAGCGCGATCGCGCACGGCAGCGCCAGCAGCAACACCAGGCGCAAGCCCCAGTCGAGCAGCCCGGAATAGGCGGCCGCGTCGTCGTTGGCTTGCGCCGACGACAGCTGCGGCAGCAGCACCACGCCGAGCGCGACGCCGAGCAGTGCGGTCGGGAACTCCATCAGGCGGTCGGCGTAGGTGAGCCACGACACCGCGCCAACGCGGATGTGCGACGCGATCTGGGTGTTGATCAGCAACGACAGCTGCGCCACCGACACCCCGAGCAGCGCCGGCGCCATTTGCCGCAGTACGCGGTGCACGCCGGGATGCGACCATGCCGCGCGGACCGCCCCGGGCGTGAGGCCGATGCGCGGCAGGCAGCCGATGCGCCGCAGCGACGGCAGCTGCCAGGCGAGCTGCAGCACGCCGCCGAGCAACACGCCCACCGCCCAGGCGTAGATCGGCTCGCTGCCGTGGCGTGCGAACACCGGCGCGAGTCCCCAGCCGACGCCGATGACCGACAGGTTGAGCAACACCGGCGTCGCCGCCGGCACCGCGAAACGCCGCCAGGTGTTGAGCACGCCCGAAGCCAGCGCGACCAGCGACATGAAGCCGATGTAGGGGAACATGATGCGGGTCATGACGACCGCGCCTTCGAACTGGGCCAGGCCCGACGCCATCAACCAGACGACGATTGGCGCCGCGACGATGCCCACGGCGCAAGTGACCAGCAGCACCCAGAACAGCACCGTCGCCACCGCGTCGATCAGCCGGTGCGTCACCTCGTCGCCTTCGCGCGCCCGTGCCTCGGCCAGGATCGGCACGAAGGCCTGCGAGAACGCGCCTTCGCCGAACAGCCGGCGCAGCATGTTGGGAATGCGAAACGCCGCCTGGAAAGCGTCGGTCCAGGCGCCGGCGCCGAACATCGTCGCGATCAGCAGCTCGCGCGCGAGCCCGGTGATGCGCGACGCCAGCGTGAGCAGGGAGACGGTGGACGCGGTCCGCAGCAGGTTCATCGAGTTCTTGGCGGCCCGCGATGCAGGCTGAAAAGCGGCGATTATAGAAAGCGCCCACTAACGTCGAGTGGCCGGGTTTGCGTGGGGCTGTAGCGCGCTGCTATACTCGCGCTCTTTGCTCCACCCTGAATACCTCCCAGCATGGCCACCTCCTCCAAAGCCAAGAAGAAGACGGTTCGTATCGCGTCGGGCCGCAAGCGCGTGCGCCAGGACGTCAAGCTGAACGCAGCCAACACCGCCTTGCGTTCCAAGTTCCGCACCGTCGTCAAGAACGTTCAGAAGGCCGTTGTCGCCGGCGACAAGGCCCGTGCCACCGACCTGTTCAAGGCCGCCCAGAGCGTGATCGACTCCGTGGCCGACAAGGGCATCTTCCACAAGAACAAGGCCGCGCGCCATAAGAGCCGCCTGTCGGCCAAGATCAAGGCACTCGCCGCCTGATCCAGTTCCTCGGGTGGACCACCAAAGGGCTCGCATTGCGAGCCCTTTTTGCTTGGGTGTCGCGAAACCTCAGGTGGCCTGCGGCGGCGGCAGCAGGCAGGCTTCGGCGACCTGCAGCTGGTTGTCGCGGGCGAAGTTCATCACGAAGTCCCAGGCCATCGGCTCGACCTCGCGCAAGCGCTCGTTGACGATGACGAACTTCACGCCATTGATGACCCGCGGCACGCACAGCGGCGAGTAGCCGATGAAAGCGTCGATCCCGCTGCGCACGCCGTCGGGGCGAAAGCACGACATTGCACCGGCGAGGCGCTCCGCCCAATCGCTGGGGCGAAAGGTCCGGCCCTCGAGGGTGACGCCCTGGATGAAAACTTCGCGCGGTTTGGTTTGCGTCATGGACTGCTGGGTCGGGCCGCCGGGCGGCGGACGCTATTGTGCCGGGCCGGATCGACCTCTGAGGGACGACCCTTAGAATGGACCCGCATCGAAGGCGAGGCGAATCATAGTGGCGCTTGCTTTCGTTCCCCTTTCATCTGCGGAGCCCGCCATGAACGCCCCCGAGACTGTCCCGGCCAACCCGGAACCCCATGTGATGAAGACCTACGGCCGCCTGCCGATGGCCTTGTCGCATGGCCGAGGCTGCTGGCTCTGGGACACCGATGGCAAGAAGTACCTCGACGGGCTCGGCGGCATCGCGGTCAACACGCTGGGCCATGCGCACCCGAAGCTGGTGCCTGCGCTGCAGGAGCAGATCGGCCGGATCATTCACACCTCGAACTACTACGCCGCGCCGCTGCAGGAAAAGCTCGCGGCCAAGCTGTGCGAGCTGTCCGGGCTGAGCAAGGTCTTCTTCTGCAACAGCGGGCTCGAAGCCAACGAAGGCGCGCTCAAGATCGCCCGCAAGTACGGCCATGACCAGGGCATCGAGCGGCCGGAGATCGTCGTCTACGAGAAGGCCTTCCATGGCCGCTCGATCGCGACGCTGTCGGCCACCGGCAACCCGAAAGTGCAGGCCGGCTTCGGCCCGCTGGTCGAAGGCTTCGTGCGGGTGCCGCTGAACGACGTGGCCGCGATCGAGCAGGTGGCGGCGAGCAACCGCAACGTGGTCGCGGTGTTCCTCGAGGTGATCCAGGGCGAAGGCGGCATCAACCCGTCGACGATCGAGTACCTGCGCGCGGTGCGCCGCGTCTGCGACGAGCGCGGCTGGCTGCTGATGCTCGACGAGGTGCAGTGCGGCATCGGCCGCACCGGCAAATGGTTCGCGCACCAGTGGGCCGGGATCCAGCCCGACGTGATGCCGCTCGCCAAGGGGCTGGGCTCGGGCGTGCCGGTGGGCGCCGTCGTCTGCGGCCCGAAGGCGGCGGGCGTGCTCGGCGCCGGCAACCACGGCACCACCTTCGGCGGCAACCCGCTCGCGATGCGCGCCGGCATCGAGACGCTGCGCATCATGGAAGAAGACAAGCTGCTGGAGAACGCCGCGACGGTCGGCGCCGCCTTACGCGCCGGCCTGTTGCGCGAGCTCGAGGGCGTGGCGGGATTCGTCGAAGTGCGTGGCCAGGGCCTGATGCTCGGCATCGAGCTCGCGCGGCCCTGCGGCGAGCTGCTCGGTCGCGCAGCCGACGCCGGGCTGATGATCAGCGTGACCGCCGATCGCGTGATCCGCCTGGTGCCGCCGCTGATCCTGAGCGCGGCCGAAGCCGAGCAGATCGTCACGATCCTCTGCCCGCTGATCAGGGACTTCCTGCGCGAACCGGCATGAGCGTCATGAAACCCGGCATGAGCCTCATCAAGCACTACCTGCAGTTCAAGGACTTCCGCGCCGAGGAATACGCCTACCTGTTCGCGCGCGCCGCGGTGATCAAGCAGCGCTTCAAGAACTACGAGAAGTACACGCCGCTCGTGGACCGCACGCTCGCGATGATCTTCGAGAAGGCGAGCACCCGCACCCGCGTGAGCTTCGAGGCCGGCATGTACCAGATGGGCGGCTCGGTGGTGAACCTCACCACCGGCGACAGCCAGCTAGGCCGCGCCGAGCCGGTCGAGGACAGCGCGCGGGTGATCAGCCGCATGGTCGACCTGGTGATGATCCGCACCTTCGAGCAGACCAAGCTCGAGGCCTTCGCGGCGAACTCGCGCGTGCCGGTGATCAACGGCCTGACCAACGAATACCACCCGTGCCAGATCCTCGCCGACATCTTCACCTGCATCGAGCACCGCGGCAGCATCGCTGGCAAGGTGGTGGCCTGGGTCGGTGACGGCAACAACATGGCCAACACCTGGCTGCAGGCCGCCGACATCCTCGGCTTCACGCTGCACGTCAGCACGCCGAGCGGCTACGAGATCGACGCCAAGGTCGCCGGGGTGACGAACAGCCATTGCGTCAAGTTCTTCAAGGACCCGCTCGACGCCTGCCGCGGCGCCCACCTGGTGACCACCGACGTGTGGACCAGCATGGGCTACGAGGCCGAGAACGAAGCGCGCATGCGCGACTTCGCCGACTGGTGCGTCGACCGCGAGATGATGGCCGCCGCGCAGCCCGATGCGCTGTTCATGCACTGCCTGCCGGCGCACCGCGGCGAAGAGGTCGAGGCCGCGGTGATCGACGGCCCGCAGTCGGTGGTCTGGGACGAGGCCGAGAACCGCATGCATGTGCAGAAGGCCTTGATGGAATACCTGCTGCTCGGCCGCATCGGTTGACCGCTCCCGCACGGCGAGAGCCATGAAGCTCGCCCTCATCACCGACCTGCACGCCAACCGCGAAGCGGTGGAATCGGTGATGGCGCACGCGCGTGAGCAACATGCGCAGCGCCATGCTTTCCTCGGCGACTTCGTCGGCTACGGTGCCGACCCCGGCTGGGTGGTCGACTTCATGCGCGAGCAGGTGCTGCGCGGCGCGATCGCGGTGATGGGCAACCACGACCGCGCGGTCGCGAAGGGCCCGAGCCCGACGATGACGAACCCGGCGCGCCAGGTCGTCGCGTGGACGCGCGAGCGGCTCGATGCCGACCAGCTCGCTTTCCTCGACACGCTGCCGATGGCACTCGTCGACGACGACCGCCTGTTCGTCCACGCCAACGCCTTCGCGCCCGCCGATTGGGGCTACGTGACCAGCCGGCTGGACGCGATACGCAGCCTGCACGCAACCGACTGCGTCTACACGTTTTGCGGTCATGTGCACGAGCCGCGCCTGTTCCACCTCAGCCGCAGCGGCAAGGCGGGCGACTTCGTTCCGGTCCCCGACGCCGCCATCCCGCTGTCCCCGCAGCGCCAATGGCTGGTCCTTCCCGGCTCCGCGGGCCAGCCGCGCGACGGCAACCCCGCCGCCTGCTACGCGATGTTCGACACCGACAGCGCCACCCTCACCTTCTACCGCGTGCCCTACGACCACGGGGCGGCGGGCGCGAAGATCCGCGCCGCCGGCCTGCCGCAGAACCTGGCCGAACGACTCAGCGATGGCGAGTGACGCAAGCGAGCCCAGCCGCTGGCGCGTGCTGAACGAAGGCGACGTCGTCGACGGCTTTCGGCTCGACGAGCGCATCCACCAGGGCGGCATGGCGAATCTGTGGCGCGTCAGCCGCGTCGACGGCGCCGACACGATGCCGCTCGTGATGAAGGTGCCGCGCATCAAGGGCGGCGACGATCCGGCAACCATCGTCGGCTTCGAAGTCGAGCAGATGATCATGCCCACGCTGAGCGGCCCGCATGTGCCGAAGTTCGTCGCGCGTGGCGACTTCACGCGGCAACCCTACATCGTGATGGAGCGCATCGGCGGCACGAGTCTGCGTGCACGGCTGGACGATGCGCCGCTGCCCATCGCCGAGCTCGCGCGCATCGGCGCCCAGGTCGCCACCGCCTTGCATGCGCTGCACAGCCAGCATGTGCTGCACCTCGACGTGAAGCCGAGCAACATCATGCTGCGCGCGAGCGGCGAGGCGGTGCTGATCGACTACGGACTGGCGCGCCACGAGCGGCTGCCCGACCTGCTGGAAGAGGAGTTCGAGCTGCCGGTCGGCACCGGGCCCTACATGTCGCCGGAGCAGGTGCAGTTCGTCCGCAGCGATCCGCGCAGCGACCTGTTCGCGCTCGGCGTGATGCTGTACCACCTGTGCACCGGCGAACGGCCGTTCGGCGCGCCGACCAGCGTCCTCGGGCTGCGCCGGCGCCTGTATCGCGATCCCGAGCCGCCGCGCCGGCTGCGTGCGGACTGCCCGGCGTGGCTGCAGGAAATCATTCTTCGCTGCCTCGAGGTCGATCCGGCGCGCCGCCATCCGAGCGCCGCCCAGCTCGCATTCGATCTGCAGAACCCCGAGCAGGTGGTGCTGACCGGGCGCGCCGAGCGCCGCTCGCGCGGTGGTGGCCTGCGTGTGCTGCGGCGCTGGTTCGCCGCCCTCGGCGCAGAACCGAAGACCGCGTCGCCGGTGGCGCAAAGCACCATCGTGCTGGCGGCCGTCGACGTCGCCGGCGCCACGCCGGCGCTGCTGGAGGCGCTGCGGCTCGGCGTGCAGCGCGTGATGCAGACCGAGCCGCAGGCGCGGCTCGCCTGCCTGGCGGTGCTGAAGACCGAGCGCCTCGGCATGGACGAACCGCTGGAGGCCGATGGCAGCAGCAAACATGTGAACCTGCTGGTGCAACTGAAGCACTGGGCGCGGCCGGTGCTTCGATCGATGGCACTGCCGCAGGCGCAGCACGATGGCCGCGTGACCTTTCACGTGCTCGAGGCGCCCGACACCGCGTCGGCGATCGTCGAGTTCGCGCGCAAGAACCAGGTCGATCACATCGTGATGGGGGCGCGCAGCAGTTCCATGCTGCGCCGCTACCTGGGCAGCGTGTCGTCCCAGGTGGTGGCGCAAGCGCATTGCACGGTGACGGTGGTGCGCGCCGCGGGGCCCGCGGATTGACGCGC
>DASXQQ010000164.1:0-26926 GCA_036507085.1 Piscinibacter sp.
TTGCGCCATCGGCCAGTCGCCGATCGTTGCGCTGATCGGCTGCGTTGCGCCCTGCCGGCGCAGCGCGGTCACGACCTCGCGGATGGTCTGCACGGGCAGGCCACCCAACGCACCCGCACGCGGCTCCTTCAAGTCGATGAAATCCGCTCCCGCTGCCGCGGCCGACAGCGCCTCGTCCACATCGCGCACGCTCACCAGCAGTCTCGTCATGCCCTTTTCCCTTCGGCGCGGAAGTTCGCCACCGCTTCGTTCAACCACCGCCAAGCCTCATGCTCCGCGGGCCCCTCCGTCTTGTCGATGGCGATCTGCAGGTAGCGCATCTCGCTGTCGATCTTGTCGCGCGGCAGCATGTGCAGCCGGCTCACCAGCACGGCGCCTTCGATCACCGCGGCCTGCGCGCGATTGAAACCGACGAAGGGCGCATGCTGGCGCTCGTGCACGCGCCCCATCAGCAACACCGGGCGTTGCGGATCGTCGGTCTGCGATTCGAGCCTGAGCTCCACATGGCCGAGAGCACAGGCCAGGCGCACGCCGGCCACGCTCTCGGCAGGGACCGTGGGCCAGGTCTTGCGGCCGGTCACGCAGCCCGCGAACACGCGCGTGTCGACCACGATGTTGAGCACGGCATGGCCGGTGGCGACGATGTTCTCCAGGGTGGTCGAAGGGCGGAAGGGCATCAGCACCACCTGGTCGCAGCGATAGCGCACGCCCAGCGGCGCCACGTGCGGCCGCCCTTCGCGCGAGACGGTGGTCACCACGGTTTCGAAGATCGGCTCATTCATTGACGGCTTTCAGCGTGGGGCCCGGCGCACACCGGGCGGACAGGTCGTCGGCGCGGCGTTCGACCGCGCAACCCCAGTCCAGCGGCTGGTCCTGCGCGTAGCGCTTGCCCAGCTGCCAGGCGATCTCGGCGCGTGCAATCTCCACGCCCATGTAGAAGGCGTGCGACGCGTCGTCGTGCAGCTTCAGTTGCGGCCACAGCTCGAAGGCGTCTTGCGCCTGGGCGTGCCCGTCGCGGTTGTAGACGTGGATGCCCTCACGCGAGACCTGCACGCGGAAGTTGGGATCGCGCACCGCGCTGGCGGTCTGGCGGATCTCGTCGGGCGTGTCGGGGAAGGGGTGTTTGGCATGCACCGTCATCAACGCGTCGCTCATGCCCTTGGGCAGGCTCATCGTCGTGCAGGCAGCGTGCATGATGCGGCGCGCCCAGTCGGCCTCGCGCACCGCGCGCCGCGCATGCTGGCTCACCTGCGTGGTGAGGATGGCGCTGGCACGCAGCTCGGCGCAGATGCCCAGCAGCACGGCGTTGATGCCGCTGGTGTCGGCCTCGGTCAGCTCGGTGACGTTGCCCACGCCGATCATGATGGGTGCGTCGACATAGCGTTCGCGCAGGCGCTGGTAGCGCACCAGCGATGCCGTGAGTCCGAAGGGCAGCGGGTCGAGGATGGCGTCGGCCAGATAGGCACGCCCGCGTTCGCGCATCGCATCGATGGCCTCGTACAGCGAGGCCTCGTCCGAGGGCATGCGCGGGATCAGTACCGGCGTGCTCGCGACCTGGTCGGCCACCCACAGCGTGTCTGCCGTCAGGCTCAGCAGGTAGTCGGCGCCGGCGCGGCCGCCGCGCAGCAGCTCGGTGGTGTCCAGCGAATCGACGCTGACCTTCAGGCCCTGGGCCTTGAGCGCGCGCACGCTGGCTTCGAGATGATCGAAGCGCGTTTCGGGCAGGCAACCAAGGTCGATGACGTTGGCGCCATCGGCAGCGAGCCCGTGTGCCCGCTCGACGATCGCGCTCACCGGCAGGTGCGGCGCATCGACGATCTCGGCAAAGATCGCGACCTCGTAGTGCGCCAGGTCGATAGTCCTGGCTTCGCGGCTGAAGTGGCGCGGCAGGTCCTTCAGCTCCTCGGGCCCGCGCGCGACCGGGATGCCGTAGTGCTGCGTCAGCGCCTCGAGATCGCCGCGGCAGCGGCCCGGCACCATGATGCGGTCGGCGCGCCTCGGTTCGGCGCCTTCGCGCTCGGTGAGCACCGGCACCGCGACACGGCGGCGGATCATGTCGGCTGTCATCAGCGCGGCCACCTGCACGCCGATGTCGCGCACTTCCCAGGTGAACGGCGCACTTGCGATGCCGGCCAGCACGCGCTCCAGGCTGGCCTTGGCGAGATGCCCGGTCAGGAAGACGATGTGTTCCATTTCAGGCACAGGTGTTGCAGCCTCGCGTCGAGCACGGCTTCCAGCTCGTCGGGCGAACACACCACCTGGCAGAAGTCGATAGCACGCAAGCGCTCCACGTTGTCGAGTTCGATGCGCCTCGGTCTCAAGGTCACCCAATCGTGCGGCGACTGGGTGACGACCACAGGCTCGGTGTCACACGCAAAGACGATGCCCGGTATGCCCAGCTTGCCGGCCTGCGCGAACATGTTGGTGGGCAGCGTGTCCGAAAAGCCGTAGGCGCACTTGGCCACGGTGTTGCTCGTGGCCGGCGCCACGACCACCGTGTGATAGACGTCGCCATAGAGCTGGCCCACCGGCACCGAGCTCGCGCTCTTGTCGCGGAACACGCGGAAGCGCTTCTTCAGATCGTCCAGCGGCAGACCGTATTGCGCCAGCACCTCCTCGGCCGCGGCCGAGAGGAAGAGGTCCACGTCGGGCAGGCGAGCGGCGAGTGCGATCGCCTCCTCGAGGCAGTGCCCCGAGCCGGTGACGGCCCACGCGAAACGCGAACGCGCCGCGGCATCGCCGCCAGACATAGGGTTGGGGTGAGGGCCGGAGCAGCGCACGCCCTCATCCCCCGCCTTCTCCCGCAAGCGGGAGAAGGAGCCAACACCACGCTGCATCGGTTTCATCCCAGTTTCCACCACGCCAAACGCGACCCGCGCCGCATCTAGCGAACACCGCGGATCCGGCTCCGCCGGTCCGCCGGTGTTGCCCCCTTGAGGGGGCGGCCGAAGGCCGTAGGGGGTGGTCCATCAAGCTCGCTGCGAGACGGGGATCTGGAGCTTGTGCAGCTTGCGGTAGAGCGTGTTGCGACTGACATCGAGCGATTTGGCGACGTTGCTCACGTTCCAGCGGTGTTGTTCCAGCAACTGCAGCACGACCTGCCGTTCGTTGGCCTGGATCAGGTTGAGCCGCTCGGGAGCAGCAGGCCCTGCGGCTTGCACCGCAGCATCGGCCGCCGGCACTGCCGTGAGCATGGGCAGGCAGGGTGTCTGTGCAGGGTTCGTGCCGGCCTGCAGCGAGGGCAGGTGTTCGCAGCCGACCAGCTCGCCATCGGCCAGCGCGACGGCGCTGCGCAGCGCATGCCGCAGCTGCCGCACATTGCCGGGCCAGGGGTGGTTCATCAGCAGCTGCTCGGCCTCGGCGCTGAGCCTGGCATTGCCGCCCGCCTCTTCACGCAGGATCTGATGAATCAGCTCGCGCTTGTCTGAGCGTTCGCGCAGCGCCGGCAGGTGCAGCTCGATGCCGTTGAGCCGGTAGTAGAGGTCTTCGCGGAAGCGACCCTCGGCCACCAGCTCCGCCAGGTTGCGGTGGCTGGCGCTGACGAGCTGGAAGTCCACGGGTTGTGTGTCCTCGGTTCCCAGCGGCGTGACGCGGCGTTCGTCGAGCACACGCAGCAGCCGGGCCTGCAGGTCCAGCGGCATGTCGCCGATTTCGTCGAGAAACAGCGTGCCGCCGTCGGCCTGCAGGATCTTGCCGCGCCGGCCGGTTTTTTGCGCGCCGGTGAAGGCGCCGGCGCGGTAGCCGAACAGCTCCGCTTCGATCAGGTGTTCGGGCAGGCTCGCGCAGTTCACCGCGACGAAGCTGCCGCTCGCATGCGGGCTGCGCTCGTGCAGCGCGCGTGCGAACACTTCCTTGCCGGCACCGGTTTCGCCGCGCAGCAGCACCGGCGTGCCGCGCGCGATGACGCGCCGCGCCGTCTCGAGCTGGGCCGCCACCTTCGGGTCGCCCGGCTTCGCGGTTGCGCCGCCGGCAGCCGGCGCGCAGCGCGCAGGCACCGTGCGTGCGCTCGTGACGCGCTTGGCTTCGGGCGACTGCGAGCCCGCTTCGGAGGCCGGCCTGCGTGCCACGGCGAAGAAGCGGTGCGCACCGGCACCATTGACGCGGTAGGTCACGACCGGGTGGAAGGACGAGCTGCTGCTGCGTTCGAGAATGTCCTCGAGCGTGGTCTGGAAGACCTCCTCGATGCGGCGGCTGCGCACTTCCTCCAGCGACGTGGCGCCCAGTTGGAACAGGGCGCTGCGGTTGGCGGCGAGGATGGTGCCGTCGTCGTCGAGCGCCAGGCGTCCCTCGTGAAGCGTGTAGACCAGCTCGGGCCGGGTGTGGAAGTGCACCGGGTGGGCCGTCCGATAGCGTTGGTCCATCAGGCGGTTCTCGATCATGCGGGCCGTCATGCCCAGCAGCACCAGCACGTGTTGCTGCATCAGGGCCGACCGGCTGGTCACGTCGAGCACCGCCACCATGCGGCCGGCGGGGTCGACCACCGGCACGGCCGAGCAGGTGAGCGAGGTGAACTGCGTGAAGAAGTGGTCCTCCTGCCGCACCGAGACCGGCTCGGCCGCGGCCAGGCAAGTGCCCATGCCGTTGGTGCCGGCCTCGGCCTCGTTCCACAACGCGCCGACGGTGAAGCCCGCCGGTTCCAGCTCGCTCGCGAACTCCGGCGACAACACCATGTGCAGGATCACGCCGTCGGCATCGGTCAGCACCACCGCCGTTTCGGCATCGGCGAGCTGCTGGTACAGCGTGGTCATCTCGAAGCGCGCGCATTCGATGACATCGGACATGCGATGCTTGCGCGCCTCCATCGCGGCGCCGCCGAAGACGGGTGGGCGCGGCGGCCGGTCGGGGTCGAGCCGGTAGTCGTTGAGGCAACGCATCCACGAGTTCGCGACGAGCTCGCTGGTGTTGGCGCGCAGCCCCTGCTGCACGACGCTCATGATGCGGTCACTGTGTCTGTCCGGGGCCATCAACTCGGTCATCTCTGTCTCCGAAGCTGCGCAGGCTGTGTCGCCCGCGACTTGTCATGGCCCATTTTTAGCCAGCGGTGCAGTCTTTTCTCACCCCGGACTTGCCCTTGCTCCGGCGCAGCGCGAGTGTTCAATTCCGTGACAGTGCGTCCTTTGGACGGCACTGCTTAATGCACAGCTCCCCCGCGCCCCCTCCGAGAGGGGGCTCCAGCTTGTTTGACCAGCCGGCCTTGCGGCCGGCAACACCTCGCATGCCGCACAGCGTCTTGGCTGCGCTCGACTGTGCGAAGGGTGCCGCCGGCCGGAAGGCCGGCTCGTCACCCTCACTGGAGCCCCCTCGCGGAGGGGGCTTGGGGGAGCCGTGGGCCATGCTGGAGCCCCCTCTCGGAGGGGGCGCGGGGGAGCCGTGCGTTAAGTCATGCCGTCCGAAGGACGGCGGCTGGTCCGCAATTTGCAGAAATGTTCCTCGATGTGTCGCCGGCCGGCGACCCGCCCATCCGAGGAGTGCCGTCTTGTCCGCCATCATTTCGCAACCCCTGCCCGCCCTCGCGCAGTCCGGCGCGCTCGCGCCCTTGGACTTGATCTTCATCGAGGGTTTCACCGCCGAAACGGTGATCGGCATCCACGAAAGCGAGTTGCACACCCCTCAGCCCGTCCGCGTGGACCTGTGCGCCGGCCTGCCGCGCAGCGGCGCCTGCGACACCGACCGCATCGGCGACACCATCGACTACGCCGTGGTGCGCGAGCGGCTGCTGGGTCTATTCGCGCAACACTCGGTGCAACTGCTCGAGGCCTTTGCCGAGACCATCGCTGCGATGCTGGTGTGCGAATTTGGCGCACATTGGGTGCGCGTGGTCGTTGCCAAGCCGCAGAAATTCGGCGATCTCAACGCCGTGGGCGTGGCGATCGAGCGGCGTGTGGGGGATTTCGACTGCGCGCCGTCGCGCCAGCGCGGCGCGCCGGTGCTGTCGCTGATCGGCGAGGGCATGGTGCCCACCCGACAGTGACGGCAGTGATGGCCGCATCGCGGCCGAAGGCGCCGCTCGACAGGGCACGCGCCGCGGAATTGCGGCAAGTCGAGCGGCTGGGGAAACTCTTCAGGCCGCCGCGGCGAACGGGTGGCTGACCGAGCCCTTCTTCGCAACCACCTCTCGGGCGCTGGGCTCACCCTTCACTGCACGGGCGATCGACTCCCTGGTCGCGCGGTAGTTGTAGTCCTGGATCTTCTGGTCGTCTTCGGCCAGCCAGTGGATGAACACGCCGACACAGACGAACAGGTTGTCCGCCTCGTCCGCGGGAATGGTGCCGTCTTCGACACTGTCCGCCACGGCCATGGCGACCCCGCGTTGCGCCGGACCGAACATCTGCACGGCCTGCTTGGCGCCTTTGATCGTCACCTTGTTGAACATCACGGTGGCGGGCTTGGTCACGAGATTGGGCGCCACCACCGCGAGCAGCGAGGTGAAGCCGTCCTTGTTGTTCGTCAATGCATTGGCGAACGCGGTTTCTGCAGGTGATCCGCGGGGGCCGATGAGGAGGTCGATGTGGGCAACTTCGTTGCCGTCACCGACCAGCGACTCACCGACGAGCATGCGGTCGATTTTTGCCATGGCTGGGTCTCCATTCAGAGTGGAAGAACGGTTGGAAATGGCGCCCGAACTGAAGCGCCGATCACTGGGTTATCACGTTCCGTGCCACGCGAGGTCGAAGCGAGCCGGTGCGGCTCGACGATGGCGGCCAGCATCGCGGTGGCCACGGTGAGATCTGCGCTGGTGCCCGGGTTGATGCCGTTTGTCTTGAGTTCTGCGTCCCATGCGATGAATGCTTCGCAGTCGTCCAGCGTCTCGCTCTGCTGGGCGCGAACCAGCCAGTCGCGCGCTTGCCGCATGACACTGTGTGCCGTCGGATCACCGAGTTTTCGAACAATGTGTGAATCGGGCCAACGAGCAAGAAAGCTCAGGTAGCTGCGTTGCACGGCGGCTGTTTGCGTTGGCGCGGCAAGAAAGGCGGGAAGCCCGGTGTCGAACAGGTCCGCGCAATGCTCGGCGTATTGGCGCGCGATGCTGTCGCGGTGGGCGGCCAGTGCCATCGCGCTGCGCAGATCGATGCTCGGTGTCCGAGCGACGTCCTGCTCGTCGGCGCGGCCGAGGCCGCCGGGGTTGGCCATGGCGATCGCGCGATACGCCGCCGCGGCATCGTCCACGCTCAGCGCTTGAAGCACCGCCGACACGGCAGCGCGCAGCGTTGCCGCGGTGTGCGCCTGCGGTTCGCGCTCCAGTGCCACTGCGATGGGCGCGCACAGCAGCAGGATGCCGAGGTTGGTGTTGCAGTGCGCCACTTGCAGCGTGGCGGACGCCGCCGCCTCGATGCGCCGGCCCACCGCCAGGCCGGGTTCGAACAGCGCGTGCCGCGCGGCCTCGGCGCTGGCGATGAATAGGGGCGCGTCCATGCGATGGCCGGCGGACGCGATGCTCACGTTGCCCGGCTTGCGCACTTCCACATCGAGCCGGCAGGCCCACAGGAAGGCGGCGCGAGCGCGGGCGATGGCCGCGCGGCAAAGCGCATCGCAGGCAGGCTTCACGCGCTTTGCGCGCGACGTGGTACGGCCGCGCGAGTCACCGCCAGCTTGCGGTCGAGCAGGTCGTCGACGATGGCGCGTGCGATGTTGAATCGGGTCACACGTTGCAGACCCTGCCATGCGGCCACGCCGTTCACTTCGAGCACCGTGATGCCGCCGGGCGCGCTGTGCGACGGGATGAGATCCACGCCGGCGTAGTCCATGTCCAGCGCCTGCGCGGCGCCCACGGCGAGTTGTGCGAGTGTCGGCGTCAGCTGCGCCGGCTCGCAACGCGCACCTTGGGCGACGTTGTGAATCCAATGCCCGCTGACGCGGCGCATCGCTGCCACCGCGCGGCCGCCGATCACCAGCACGCGCCAGTCGAAACCCGGGTCGGTCGTCGGGGACACGAAACGCTGCAGATAGGCGAGCGAGCCGTAGGCGGTCTCCAGCGAGGGTAGGGGGCGATGCTCACCGTTCACAAGACCCACGAGCTGCAGCCCCTTGCCCTGCGAGCCGAACAGCGGCTTGAGCACCAGCGCATGGCCGGCGGCGCTTTCGCGCATCACGATGCGTTGCGCCTGCGCGGTCGATTCGGTGGCCCAGGTGAGCGGCACCGGGATGCCGGCCGCATGCAGCAGCAGGCTCGTCATGGACTTGTCGACGCTGCGCTCGATGGCGCGGGCGTCGTTGTAGACCGGCACGCCGAACTCGCGCAGCGCGTGCAGCACGCCCAGCCGCTTGGTCACCCGCTCGAAGCTGCCGGAGGCGATGCCGCGGACCAGCACCGCATCGGGCAGGTCGCGTCCGTAGCCGGGCAGCACGAGGCCGTGCCATGACGCATGGCTGTCGATGCCGCAGTCGGCGAGGTCCAGACACCGCCCTTCGGCGCCGCGCTCGCGCAGGGCCCGCTGCAGCTGGCGCGTATGCCAGCCGGTCTCGTCGGTCATGATGGCCACCCGCAGGCCACGCTGCGTCGTCATCAGGCTTCTCCCAGCCAGAGCTTCGCGAGCAGCGCCATGTCGAGCCTGCCTGCATGCCAGGTGTTCCCCGAATCGACGTTGCTAACCCACACCTCGGCCGGCGCGAACAGCGCGCCGTCGATCTTGTAGAAGTCGAAATCGACCTCGCGAAAGATGTCGGCGAAGCTGCGGCCGTGGTCGGCCGAGTTGATGGACGGCAGCTGCTGAGCAAGCCGGCGCGCGGCGTCGTCGTCGCCTCGCACCGTGAGCTGCACACGCCCACCGTAGAGGATGGCATCGTTGGTGCGACCCATGGCCGTGATGCCGTCGGGGCTCGGTGCAGGCAATGGTGCACTCGCGCAACCGCCGACGATGTGTTCGAGCGCAAACCCGAGCTGGTGTGCCTTGTGCAGCGCCACTTCGAGCACACGCGCCACAACCTGCGTGGTGCCGGCGAGGCTGGTGGTCGGTGTGAGGATCAGCGTGAGCTCCTCGGCTCGCAGACCGCAGTCGCGCAGCACCTTCTCCACCACGACCGCAGGGGGTGGCCGATCCACTTCGAGCACCAGGCAGCCGCTGTCTGCGCGGTCGCGATAACCGAGCTCGCCGAAGAGCTCTTCCTTGGCCGCCAGCGCGCGCGCCGGCCCGGAGCCCAGCGAAAAGAACTTCTTGCCGCCGGACTCTTCCTTGCTGGCCGACAGGCTCCAGCCGGCGTACTGGCTGGCGAGGCAGGCGAGCACGGGTTGCGAGCTGCTCACTTCCAGCCACGTGGGCCAGCCCTGCTCGGGCGAGGCGCGCAACCGCACCTGCCCCAGCCCGCCCATGCACACCGCGGCCACCGCGAGGCCCGCGGCCACGCTGCCGGGCGCAGCAATGCCGGCATCGACGACGCAGGCGCCGCACGCGTCGCGTTGCACCGTGAGCTTGAGGCTGTCGGCCGAGGCCAGCAGGCGCTGCACCAGCGGTTGTGCGAGTGCGTTGACGCTCAGGCTGGCGCCATCACGCGGCGCAGAGGAGGTCGGCAGGGCTGCGTTCATTGGAGGGCTCCAGGAGGTTCAGGATGGCGTCACGGCGGCGCGTCAGTCGGGCCCGCACGTCAATGGCGTTGTTGCCTGCGGCGCTGACGCTGCAGACCGGGTCGCCTTCGGAGAAAGCGGCGCCCGCCGAGGGCAAGTCGTGCGTGTCGGCTTGGGCCGCCAGATGGTCGGCCTGTGTCGCGCCCAACTGCAGCGCGCCACGCGCGAACACGATCTCGGTGCCACGCACACCGGCCTGTTGCGGGGCCCTGGCGAGCCGCCCATGCATGCAGGCCATCACATGCGAGTGCATCAGCGTTGTGCCCGACACGCCGAGGTACAGCGCCATGCTGGCCGACGGGCGAGGGTTGATCTCCAGCACGACGACGTTCGATCCGTCGAGCAGGAAGTCGAGGCTGCACAGGCCCTTGAGTCGGAACTCGCGGCTGAGCGTCTGCACGAGTTCGTCGAGCCCGGCGGCCAAGCCGGGCGCGAGGGCGATCGGCCCGATGGCGCCGCAATACACGAACGGATGGCCGCTCAGGGACCGCACGATCAACTCGTTGAATCCGAGCACGGTCGCCCGATGTCCGTCGGCCACGAACAGCGCCGACATCGGCGTGCCTGCCGCGCGCCGCTGGTAATAGCGACCGCAGGCTGTGCCCCACAGGACTTCGCTCGCGTCGGCCGCGCGGATATGCCAGCCGCCCGTGCCATCGGCGTGTTTGCTCAGCCAGCCCGCGGCCGTGGCGGGCGGGTTGAAGCGGACTTCCGGATGCGCGATGCCACGGGCGGCGAGAAAGGCGAAAAACACGCGCGGATCGCGCACACGTCGCACTGCGGACGGTGGCGTGCCGATCAGCGGCAGGATTTTCGCGCCGGCCTCCAGCAACTCGGGCTGGTCTTCGAAGCCGCTGCCGGCGATCCACCCGAGCACCTCTTCGCGCGCCGCGAGATCCTCGAGCGCCGCGAGCAACCGGTCGGCCTCGATGCGCAGGGCGCCAGGCACACCGATGCCAGACCAATGCGCAGCGACACGGCGGGTGTCGATGTCGCCAAACACATCGAGCGCGAGCGCGGTGTATCCGTTGCGAACCGCGGCTTCGGCCATCAAACGCGCCGACAGGCCTGCAAGGACTAATGCCGTCATGATTTCAGTTGCTCCGCCGCGACCGAGTCAAGTGGACACCGCGGATCCGGCTCCGCCGGTCCGCTGGTGTCGCCCCCTCGCAGGGGGCGGCCGAAGGCCGTAGGGGTGGTTCATTTCACCTCCGCCAGCACGTCGCAGGCGAGCTCGAAGGCTTCGGGAAAGCTCAGCGCGACCGGCTTGTCGGCATTGCGCATGCGTTGCAGCAGGCGGTGCTGCACCTGGTACTTGACGTTGCCCACCGCCAGCGCGCCGATGCCCACGGCGTGTGTGCCGGCCAGCGGCTTGCCGTTGTCCATCACGCCCACACCGGCGATGCCTTCGGGCGGCACGGCGTTCACGTCCGCCGCCACCAAGAGGCGCGATGCGACCGAGAGGTCGGCCTCGCTCAGCACCTGCACGCCGGCCGCAGCCGTGCCCAGGACCACGTCGGCCCCCGCCAGCGCGGCGCGCACCGCGGCGCTGTCGCTGCCCGACACGCCGTCCAGCCTGACGCCGAAACGCCGGCTCGTTTCGTCCGCGGCGCGGCGCGCGGCGTCCAGGCCCTGGTGGCTGGACAACAACACGCTGGCGCCTTGGGCGGCGGCCAGCACGCCGGCGATGCGGCCCACCGTGCCGGTGCCGCCGAGGATCAGCACGCGCATGCCCGACAGGCCCGTCGAGTGCGTCTTCTGCAGTTGCGACAACACGCAGGCCACCAGCGCCGCCGCCGTCGTGTAGGAGCCGCTCGGGTCGGCGAACACCGAAACGATGAAGGGCGGGACCATGGCCTGGCGCGCGGCGTCCAGCATGTCGGCGGCCTGGTGTACGTCGCGCCCGCCGATGAACAGGCCGGTGCGCGCCACACCCTTCGGGCCGCGCGAGAAGATCGCGTCCTGGGTGAGGCCGGCGGTCGCCTTCGTGTCGACACCGCAGTAGGGAACGATCATCTGATAGCCGGCGTCGGCTGCCATGTTGACGTCGAAGGGGCTCATGTGAGAGCCGGGGGTGAGCATGTGCAGGATGTAGGGGCGTTCCATGGCGGTGGCAGGTTCGGGGGCGAAGAAGCGCGCTGCGCCGATTCACCGGGTCAGTGATAGGTGGCCGGCGCGGAAGGCGGCCTCATGCTGATGGCGGCGCCGACATTGCGGCCGTGCACGATGTGCATGGCCAGACCGGCGTCCACGGCGCCGGCAGCATGCGCGGCGTCGGCCAGGGCCTCGGCCTCGAACGCCGAGGGCAGGATCGCGAAACCGGTGGGTCCCCACGAGCTCTGGCCTGTCGCCGCCGTCGTGCTGGCCGCCATCCAGCGCAGCAGGCGGCCGACCGCGGCGCTGGTGTAGGGCTGGCCGCCTTGGGCCGGCGCAAAGTGTTCCCCCAGCAACTCCTGCATGCGGCTGAGGCCGCGGGCGAAGCTCGCGAAGTCGCCGCTCGCCGCGCCGGGCAGGATCTGCATCACGAGGTGGTGGCACAGTTCGGCGGCGGCTTCGCGAGGGAAGGGCGGCAGCGTGGCGATCGCTTGCTTTTCATCGCTGCCCGACAGGCCCGCGTGTCGTGAGTCCATCACCAGCAGCACGCACCAGCGCGACGGAAAGTCGAGCCGGGCCGTCGGCAAGGCAGCTGTGCCGTCGGCATTGGGGCCGCCATCGAGCAGCAGTCCGCCGCGCTCGAAGCCGGCGATGCCCACGCCGGAACGCAGGCCGCGGCCGAGGCACGATGCAAGCTGCGCCGTGCTCAGGCCGATGCCATGCAGTTGCGCAAAGGCCCGGCCGATGGCCAGCGCAAGCTGGGTGCCCGAGCCGAAGCCCGCGTGCGTCGGCAGCAGCCGGGGCAGGTGCACGCTCACAGCCCGCTGGATCCCGGTGTGGCGGCGCAGCGCGGCCAGGTGCTCGGCGGCTCGATCGAGCTCGCCCTGGGCGATACCGGGTGCGGCGGTGATGGTGTCGCGAGCGGCGGGCGACAGCTGCACCACCGTTTCGAACTGGTCGATCACGAGCCCGAGGCTGCCGAAGCGCCGCCCCAGTGTGCCGGCGGGGTCGAGAAATCCGAGGTGCAGACGGCCGGGCGCGCGCACCGTGACGCGCGGGCCTGGCTCCTTCACTGTCTCGGCGGCGGTGATGGCGACGGGGGTGTTGATGATCACGGCGACGGCCCGGTTGGGTTGAACGTGCCTGCCTGTTAGCAAGGCCTGTTCCGCTTGAGTCGTCGCTGTCGATGCCACCGGGGCCGTGGCGTGTTTGTTGCAGGATGAGGCTGCCGAGCCGCCGATTTGTGTTCTGGAACGAGGACACAGTGTCACGGTGCAGGTGGGGTGCGGCGAACACCCGTGATGCATGCGCGCGGCCTGCCGTTTCCTGAAAACGGGCCGCTGCAATGGCGTACGATACCCAGAGCAGGGTCGAAGAGAGACGTAGAAAAGGAGACGTCCGCGATACGCGGATAGAAAGGACTGCGATGCCCACGACCCGTGCGCACGAGGGCAAATCGAGCTTCAGTCGCAAACGCGAGCACGAGCTCAGCTTTGGTCATTCCTCCACCAGCGAGTTGCTGCCGCCGGACCCGGCGCACGTCGACGCGATCCGCCAATCGCATGAGCGTTGCGCGGCGCTCGGGCTGAGCCGCATCGCAAGCGCCGACTACAGCCCGCTGATCCGCGCGGACCTCGCGATCGCGCGCGAATCCAACCACCGGCTTTACGTGCACGCCGCGCCCGTGATGGAACTGCTGCGCGAGCAGATCCTGGCAACCAAGAGCATCGTGGTGCTGGTCGACGCGCAGGGGACGCTGCTGCATTCGGTGGGCGACGCCGAGTTCCTGGAGCGCACCGCCAGGATCGCGCTGGCGCCGGGCGTCAACTGGTCCGAGTCAAGCAAGGGGACCAACGGCATGGGAACCGCCCTCGTCACCGAAGAACCGGTCGTCGTGCATGCCGACGAGCACTTCATGCATGCCAACGACTTTCTCACCTGCTCGGCCGCGCCCATCTTCGACCCGCGCGGCAATGTGCTGGGCGTGCTCGACGTGACGGGTGACCATCGCTCGTATCACACGCACACGATGGGCCTCGTGAAGATGTCGGCCCGCATGATCGAGAACCACTGGCTGACCGACGACTACCGTCACGCACTTCGGCTGCACTTCCACAGTCGGCACGAGTTCATCGACACCTTGATGGAAGGCATTCTGGCGGTCGGGCACGACGGCAAGTTCGTCGGAGCCAACCGCAGCGCGCTCGACCAGCTCGGCATGAGCGCCGCGGCGGTGCGCATGAACAGCGTCACCAGCCTGTTCGGGATCAGCCTGTCGGCCGTCGTCGAGCACTTCCGGGCGGCCAGTGTCACGCCGATGACGCTGACGCTGGGCAACGGCCTGCAGGTGCATGTGCGCGTGCGCGTCAACTGGCCGGTGTGGCACGCGATGGGCGGGATGGGCGCGCAAGGTGTGTCGGCCGATCCGTTCGCGCAGGCGTCGTCGGCTCAGGCCATGCCCCTGGGCCTCGGGGATGGCGCGATGGTCGACGTGGGCACGACCGCACAGGCCGCGCTCCATGGCACCGCTGGAGCCGTGGCCGAGCCACCGCTGCCGGGTCTGGCCGCCCTGCAGACCGGCGATCCGCAGATGGAGGCGGTGATCAGCAAGATCCGCCGCGTGCTCAACCGCGACATTTCGGTGTTGATTCTTGGCGAAACGGGCACAGGCAAGGAGCTGCTCGCACGAGCCGCGCACCACGACTCGGCCCGCGCCGACAAACCCTTTGTCGCGGTGAACTGCGCCTCCATCCCCGAGACGCTGATCGAGGCCGAGCTGTTCGGCGTCGAGGAGGGTGTCCAGAGCGGCGCGCGCCGCAAGGGCGCGATGGGCCGCATCCAGCAGGCCCACGGCGGCACGCTCTTCCTCGACGAGATCGGCGACATGCCGCTGCAACTGCAGGCGCGGCTGCTGCGCGTGCTGCAGGAGGGCCAGATCTCGCCGCTGGGCAGCACCCAATCGATCGCGGTGGATGTGTCCATCATCAGCGCCACGCAGTGCGACATGCGCGAGATGATCGAGCGCCACGCCTTTCGCGAAGACCTTTACTACCGGCTCAACGGACTGTCGGTGCGCCTGCCGGCGCTGCGCGAGCGCACCGACCTCATGGCGGTCGTGCGGCAGATCCTGTGCGCCGAATGCCAGGGCCACCCGCCCGAACTCGACCTCGATGTGCAGCGCCTGCTGGAGCGTTACCACTGGCCCGGCAACATCCGCCAGCTCTCCAATGTGTTGCGCACGGCCGCGGTGATGGCCGGCGCCGAACGCACGATCACGCGCTCGCATCTGTCCGACGATTTCATCGAGGATGCGCAGCGCGTGATGGCGCGCCAGCCTCTGCGCGCGGCGGCTGACGGCGAGGCGGGCTGGCCGAACCCCGTGTCGCCGGCCGCCGCTGCGCCGGCGCATGAAGCCGCGCAGCCGGCCCACGGCGTCGACAGGGCGGCGGCGGATTCGGCCACGCTCGAGGAACTGGAGCTGCAGACCATCCAGCGCGTGGTGAAAGAGGTCAACGGCAACATTTCCCTGGCCTCCAAGCGACTGGGCATCAGCCGCAACACCATCTATCGCAAGCTGGGCAGGCGCTGATGCCAGTGCGCGTCTTGGCAGCGCTTGTGCTGGCGGCCGCCTGTTCGGCCGCGCTGGCGGTCGAGCGTCCGTTCGTGCTTTCGGACACCGCGTTGCAGGAGGACGACGACGAGCGTGTCTTCGAGCTCGATACCTGGCTGGAAAAGGGCCGTGGCCAGACGGCGCTCAATACCGAACTGCAGTACAACTTCGTGCCCGATTTCTCCATCGAATTCGGCTGGGGCCGCCGACTGGCACGCACCGGTGACGCACGCGAGGCTGAGACCGAGCTGGAGACCGGCCTGCGAAAGGTGCTGCGCGACCCGGCGCGCCACGGTCTGGGGGTGGCCTTCGTGCTCGAAGTGGAGGCCGCGCGGAAGGTGGTCGATGGCGAACGCGAAGGCTGGCGCTACGCGGCCACGAATGCGGCGGTGCCACTGAGCTGGCAATGGGGGCGGGTGTGGACGCACCTCACGCTGGGCCTGCAGCATGCGCGCCACGAAGGCACGCGGCCCTTGGCCGCCCTGGCGCTGCAGGGCCGCGTGGCGCGCCCGCTGGAGTGGTTTGCCGAATGGGGCGCCGTGCGCGAACGCATGGGCGTGGCGCAGGCCGGCGTGCGCTGGTGGCTCGTGCGCGAGCGTGTGGCGCTGGACCTCGCCGTCGCGCGGCAGCGGGAAGGCAGCGAGCGCGCCGAGACGATCATGCTGGGCCTGTCGCTGAAGGACTTGTCCTTTTGACGCCAAGGCGCCGGCTCAGCCCTGTCGCGCCAGACCGAGTCGCTCCACCACACTCTTCTCGCGCACATAGGCCTCGCGCATCGCGCGTCCATAGTCCGCGGGGCCGAGGTAGGCGAGTTCCTGGTCGTACTTGGCAATCTCGGCCAGGTGGGCGGGATCGTTCATCGCGGCGTGGAAGGCGCGGTGCAACTTCTCCACGATGGCGCTCGGCAACCCGCGCGGCCCGCCGATTCCGTAGGGCGACATCGCGACGATGCCATAGCCCAGCTCCTGCAGCGTGGGCGCGTGCGGCCAGCGCCGCGAACGGTGTTCTGCGAAGGTCACGAGCAGGCGCAACTGGCCGCTGTCGACAAAGGGCGCGAAGCCGGTCGAGTTGACGCCCACCATCAACTGGCCCGAGGCCACCGCCAGCATCTGTTCGGCCGTGCCCTTGTAAGGCACGTGCACCCATTCGATGCCGCGTTGCTGCATCAACTGGTCCATCACGATGTGCGGTGTGGTTGCGACGCCGTTGGTGCCGACGGTGAGTTGACCGGGGTGTGCCTTGGCCCACGCGAAGAGGTCCTCAAACTTTTGAAAGGGGCTGTCGGCCGGCACGATCACGCCGAAGGTGTAGCCCGAGATCTGTACGATGGGCGTGACGTCGCGCAGCGGATCCCACAGCACCTTCTGCGTCCATGGCGCGCGAAAGATGACCTGCGGCAGCTGTGCGAGGGTGTGGCCGTCGGACGCGGCCTGCTGCAGCAGCGGCATCGCCAGCGTGCCGCCGGCACCTGCGCGGTTCTCGATCAGCACGGGCCGGCCGAGCTGGCGCCCCGCGGCCTCGGCGAGGATGCGCATCGACAGATCGGTGGCGCCTCCGGCGGCCCAGGGCACGAGCAGCGTGATGGGCCGCGAAGGGTAGTCGTGCCCGCTGTCGGGCCGCGTCGACCACGCGCCGCGAGCGCCCAGTGTCGCTGCCGTGGCAGCAGCGGCGGCCAGCAGCGCGCGGCGCTTCATGCGGCGCCTCCACGCTTGGTCAGGCCGCCGAAGCCGCGCTGCGGGTCATAGCCCGCGCAGGCGATGACAAAGAACACCACCGCGCAACCGAGCACGATCCACGGCGCCCAGCCCGGGTCCTTGCCATACATCGCGAAGCGCAGCCACTCCACCGCGTGCGTGAAGGGGTTGAAGCGGGCGGCCTGGTAAACCCAGCCGGCGCCCGACTCTTCCAGCTTCCACAGCGGATACAGCGCAGTGGACAGGAAGTACATCGGGAAGATGACGAAGTTCATCGTGCCGGCAAAGTTCTCCAGCTGGCGGATATGGACCGACAGCAGCAGGCCCAATGCGCCCAGCATCACCGCGGCGGCGGTGGCGGCCAGCAGCACCGCCGGCAGCTGCGGGCCCCACCATGGCAGCTCGGTGCCCAGCAGCAGAGCCACCGCGACGAAGGCGGCGGCCTGCAGCAGCGAAAGCACCGAGGTCGCCGCCAGCTTGGCAAACAGCAGCCAGGGGCGCGGCAGAGGCGCGGTGAGCAGCAGGCGCATCACGCCCATCTCGCGGTCGTAGACCATGGCGAGCGACGACTGCATGCCATTGAACAGAAGCACCATGCCGACCAGGCCCGGAACGATGTAGACGTCGTAGGGGACGTAGGTGTCGTAGGGTTCCACGATGGCGACGCCGAAGACGTTGCGAAAGCCCGCGGCGAATACCGCCAGCCACAGCACCGGCCGCACCAGCGCCGAGACGAGACGGCCGTACTGGCGCGAAAACTTCAGCAGCTCGCGCGCGACGATGGCGCGCAGCGCCAGCAGCAGGTGCCCGACGCGCAATTGCGACTGCAGCTTCACGGTTGGCGGCATTTTCGTCATGGCGTTGCAGCCTTGCAGAGCTTCTCCGGTGCGTCGGCGCCCAGCGTGTCGAGCACATTGCTCGGGTGCAGCAAGCCGTCGATCGGGGCGGTGGCGATGACGCCCAGGCCATCCGTCAGCAGCAGCGGCTGTCGCAGCTGGCGGTCCCAGGGCCGGAAGCTCACGCGCGAACCCTTGAAGCCGTCGAGCATGAAGTCCGCAGCGACCCATGCGGCGGGGCTCGGCGCGCCGGCGGCTGCAGCCGGTTTCGTGAGCACGGCCTGCAGCACGGCCTTGGTCGCGATCCACGCGGCCCAGTCCTGCGCAGTCATCGCGCGCTGCGCATGCCGTGCGAAACGCCGTGCCAGTTGCGGCGCGCCGAAGCGCTCGAAGTTCGGTGCCCAGGCCAGCGCCAGCAGGCCGGCATCGCCGACCACCGGACGCGCTTGCGCGATGCGATAGGGCAGGCCGCGCGCGAACTCGCCATCGCTGTCGACCACCCACACCACGTCGTAGTCGGCGTTGCCGGTGAGCAGCAGAGGGTTGGCGAGCTGGCGCTCGCGCGGGTCGGCCGAGAGCTTGAAGGCGCGCGTGTCCACCGTCTTGAGCCCGAAGCGCTTGATCGAGTGCTGCACGCTGGCCAGCCGCAGCGAATCGTCGGCGCGCGGGCCGTGCAGCAGCAGAACGCGGCTCCAGCGGCGCGACACCAGGTATTGCGCCAGCGCGTCGCTGCGCATGCGCTCGCTCGGCAGGGTGTGCAGCACGTTGCCGCGGCACTGCTGCTGGCGCAGCGCGTCGTCGGCATTGGCGAGGTTGAACACCGCGAGCCTGGCCGTCGCGTCGCTCGCCGCCAGCAGCGCATCGGCCGGCAGGTCGGCGAGCAGCGCGGCGGCGCCCGCCTTGTCGAGCCGTTGAACGGCGGCGCGTGCCTCGGCGGGCGAGCGCACTGCCACCGTGTCGAGCTTCACCTCGAGCTTGGCCGCGTCGAGCGCGAACGTCGATTCCTTCAGCGCCACCTCGATCGCCGCTTGCGGCGACCCACCGGGATGGCCGGGGAAAGCCTGCTCGACACGCGCCGGCGCCAGCCGCTCGTCGTCGGCGCGCACGAGCAGGCCGATCTTCAGTGGCGCGGCGTGCGCGGCCCCGGCACACGCCGCGGTGACGAGCACGACGCGCCGCGCCCAAGCGGCCACCGCGGATCCGGCTTTGCCGGTCCGCTGGTGGCGCCCCCTGGGGGGAGGCGCCGAAGGCGCTTCGGGGGGGTCAATCATCCACCAGCACTCCATAAGGCACGCGGCCGACCGGAATCGTCTTCAGCGCCTTGGCGCTCGGCACGTCGATCACCGTCATGTCGTCAGACAGACCGTTGGCCACGTACAGCCGCGATCCGTCACGGGTCAGCGTCACGCCCCAGGCGCGCTTGCCCACCAGCACCTGGCCCGTCTGCTTCTTGCTCGCCACGTCGACCCAGGCCACATGGTTGGCGCGCCCCAGACCCACATAGACGGTCTTGCCGTCCGGCGCCATTGCGATGCCCACCGGCGAGATGTCGTCCGCTCGCATGCCCTTGACCTCGAGTCGGATGGTGTGGGTGACGGCGAGGTCGCGCGTGGAGATCACGCTGACGCTGGAGCCGAGCTCGCTGGTGACCCACAGTTCGGCGCCGTCGGGTGTCAGGGCGAAGCGGCGCGGGCGCTTGGCGACCGGAATGTTCTTGACGATCTGGCCGCCGGCGGCGTCGACCACATGGACCATGTTGGCGACTTCGGAGGTGACGTAGACGCGCTTGCCGTCGGCCGAGACCTTCACGCCTTCGGGCTCCTCGCCCACGGCGACGGCCTGGGTCCGCTTGCCGCTGGCCATGTCGATCACCGTGAGCGCGCTGGCTTCTTCGCTCGAGACATAGAGCGTGCGGCCATCGGGTGAGAGGTCGAAGGCCTCCGGGTCGTCGCCCAGCGGCAGGCGGCCGACCGACTTGCGGGTGGCCAGGTCGATGATGTCGGCCTCGCCGGAGTCGCCGCAAGCGACCAGCATGCGCGCGCCGTCGGGCAGGCGCTGCAGGTGGCGCGGGCGCTTGCAGGTCGGCACGGTGCCCACCACGGCAAGCGTCTTCGGATCGACCACGGCGAGGGCGTGGTCCTTCTCGCTGGAAACGAACACCAGGCCCGTGCCCTTGGCGCACGCGGGGCCCGCGGCCAGCAGGGCCAGGGCGGTGACGATCACGCCCAGTGGGTGGGTGTGTCGGTGCATTGCTCGTCTCCTGTCGATCTCGGTGATGTGCGTGAAAGGCGAAAGGCTCTACGAGGTGGCGTGCACGAAGGCATCCTCCAGCGTGCGGCCGCCGAGGGCCTCGGTCACCGCCGCCGGCGTGTCGTCGGCGAGCAGCCGGCCGCGGTGCAACACCAGCACGCGGTCGGCGTTCTGCGCTTCTTCGACCCAGTGTGTCGCCCACAGCACGGTGCAGCCGCGCTCGGCCACGTCGGCGTGCAAGGCGCCGAGCAGCTCGCGGCGCGACTTCGGGTCCAGGCCCACGGTGGCCTCATCCATCAGCAACAGGCCCGGGCGATGCAAGCCGGCGCGCACCAGCTCGACCTTGCGGCGGTTGCCGCCGGAGAGCTCGCGCACCGTGCGGTCCAGATCGCCGCCCAGCGCCATGCGCTCGCAGCCTTGCGCGATGCGCTCCCGCCCGAGAGCGCGCGGCAGGCCTTGAAGATCGGCCTGCAGCCCGAGATTGCGCCGCACCGAGAGGTCGAGATCGAGCGACATCTGCTGGAACACCACGCCGATCTGCGCCAGCGCCGCACAGGCATGGCGGCGCAGGTCGAATCCGCCGACGCGGATCTCGCCGGCACTCGGTGCGAAAAGCCCGGTGAGCAGCTGGAACAGCGTCGACTTGCCTGCGCCATTGGGGCCCAGCAGCGCGACGAACTGGCCGCGCGGCAGCGCGAGGTTCAAGTCGGCCAGCGCTGTGCGCTCGCCATAGCGCTTGGTGAGACCGGTCACGCTCAGCATGGCGTCTGCGCGGCGTCGCACCGAGCGTCCGGGCGCCGGGCCGCCCCAAGGCCGGACGCCACCCCCTCGGGGGGTGCCGGCGGTACTCCGCCGGCGGGGGCGCACAGTTCGCGCGAGTTGTCGTCGGTGCGGTAGACCAGCGAGCCGTGGCGCGCTGCGTTGGGCACGAATTTCAGCGGCTGCGCGGCCACCGCGTCGACCCGCCGCGCCTGCGCGATGACACGATCCACCAGCGGCCGGTCCGGGCTCTTGGGGCACACCGGATCGGTGGCCTCGGCCGAGCCAGTGATCAGATAGGCCTGGCAGCGGCAGCCGCCGAAGTCGTGCGCGTGCGCGTCGCAGTCGCGGCAGGTGTCGCTCATCCAGGCCGTGCCGCGGTAGCGATTGAAGGCCGCACTGTCGTACCAGATCTCGCGCAGCGGCTGATGCTGCACGAAGGGCGGCTCGAAGCCCGGCAGCATGCGCGCGCTGTGGCAGGGCAGCGCCGCGCCGTCGGGCGCCACCAGCATGAACACCGAGCCCCAGCCGTTCATGCAGGCCTTGGGCTTGGCGTCCTGGTAGTCGGGCGAGACCCACAGGATCTTCATTCGGCCGTTCAGGCGCGAGCGGTGGTGGTCGACGATCGCCTCGGCATCCGCCAGGTCTTCGCGCGTGGGCAGCAGGGCCTCGCGGTTCAGCCAGGCCCAGCCGTAGTACTGCGTGTTGGCGAGCTCCAGGAACTCCGCGCCCATCGCCTCCGCCATGCCGATGATGCGGCCCACATGCGGCAGGTTGTAGCGGTGCATCACGCAGTTCAGAACCATCGGATAGCCGAACTGCTTGATGATGCGTGCGACTCTGGACTTGAGCTCGAAGGTGCGGGTCGACGACAGAAAGTCGTTGAGCTCCCGGGTGGAGTCCTGGAAGGAGAGCTGGATGTGGTCCAGCCCCGCATCCTTGAGCGTGCCGGCGCGCCGCTCGGTGAGGCCCACACCGGACGTGATGAGGTTGACATAGAAGCCGAGCCGGTGCGCATGCGCGACGATCTCTTCGAGATCGTCGCGCAGCAGCGGCTCGCCGCCCGAGAGGCCGAGCTGCACTGCGCCCATCTCGCGCGCCTGGCTCAGCACGTCGAGCCAGGCGGCGGTGTCCAGCTCCGGGCCGTGGCGCGTGTAGTCCAGCGGGTTCGAGCAGAACACGCAGTGCAGCGGACAGCGGTACGTCAGCTCGGCCAGCAGCCACAGCGGCGGGCCGGGGCGGCGCGGCGCAAGGCGCTCAGATGATCCAGCCGCGTCCATAGGCGTCGCTCAGAAAGTCGCAGACATCGCCGCCCAGGTCGCTCTCGCCGAAGCTGCGCTCCAGGTCGCTCACGAGTTGCTGCACGGTCAACTGGCCGTCGCAGCGTCGCAGGATCTCGCCGGCCGGGCCGTTGAGCTTGACCATGCCTTCCGGATAGAGCAGCACCCAGTTCTCTTGCACGGCCTCGTACTGCAGGCGGTACAGCGGCGCGATGGCCGGTGCCGACTCGATGCGAACCACTGCATTCATGGCCGAGCGTCCTCGCGCAGATCGTCGGGATAGGCACGCTCGATGGCGTCGAGCATGGACCACAGGATGTCGAGCTTGAACTGCAGGATCTGCAGCGCGCGCTCCTGGCGCGCGCGGCTGTCGCACCAGCTCGTTGCGATTTCCAGGCCGTGTTCCACGTCGCGCGAGGCGAGCTGGATGCGGCTGCGGAAGTAGTCCAGACCCTCCGGTTCGATCCACGGATAGTGGGACGGCCAGCCCGCCAGCCGGTCGGCATGGATCTTCGGCGCGAAGAGTTCCGTCAACGACGAGATGGCGGCTTCCTGCCACGGCGCCTGGCGGGCGAAGTTGACATACGCATCGACGGCGAAGCGCACGCCCGGCAGCACATGCTTTTGCGACCACAGGTCCTCGCGCGACAAACCCACCGCAATGCCCAGCCGCGTCCAGGCCTCGATGCCGCCGGCATTCGAGCCTTCGTGATCGGCGCGCCCGTCATGGTCGAGCAGCCGCGCTATCCACTGCCGGCGCACTTCGCGGTCCGGGCAGTTGGACAGGATGGCGGCGTCCTTCAGTGGAATGCACAGCTGGTAATAGAAGCGGTTGGCCACCCAGCCGCGCACCTGGAAGGCTTGCAGCTCGCCGAGGTTGAGCCGGCGGTTGAACGGGTGGTGGATGTGGTAGCCCGACTCCCTCGCGCGCAGCTGCGCTTCGAACTCCAGCGGCGTCCACGCGGCAGTGGGGTCTGGCGGTGTCGCAATGCGATCGGACAGCAGGGGGGTCACAGCTCTATCTCCATGCCGTCGTAGGCCACCTCGATGCCGTGGTCGGCGAGTTGGAGACGCTGCACGCCCTGCTCGTCGAGGATGGGGTTGCTGTTGTTGATGTGGATGAGCACCTTGCGGCGCGCGCCGATGCGGTCCAGCGCCGCGATCATCCCGGGTCGTCCGGGCCGGCTGGTCTGCGGCAGATGGCCCATCTCGCTCGCGGCCTTGGCGCCGAGCCGGGACTCGATCATTTCGTCTTCGGTCCAGAAGGTGCCGTCCACCAGCACGCAGCTCGCTTCCTCCATCCACAGCATTTCGGGTCCGCCCACGCTGGCCAGGCCCGGCGCATAGAAGACACTCTTGCCGGTGGCGGTGTCTTCGATCAGCAGCGCGATGTTGTCGCCCACCGAGGGATCGTTGCGGCGCGGCGAGTAGGGCGGCGCCTTGCCGGGGATGGCGATCGCGCGCAGGCTCAGGCCGGGCAGCGCGTCGACGTGGAATTCGGCAGCGGTCTGTTCGCCGGCCACCGGCAGCAGATGCCAGTGCACGCCGCAATAGTGCTGCAACACCGGGAGGATGGGCAGGCCGGTGGTCAGTTCCTCGAACACGGATGGCGTGCTGTACAAATCGATGGGCGGGCCTTCGCGCAGGCTGAGCAAGCCGGTCACGTGGTCGATCTGGGCGTCCAGCAGGACCACCGCCTTGATCGGCGTGTCACGCGGCGCGCCGCAGGGATGAAGCGCCGGATTGCTGCGCAGCTGGTGGCCGAGATCGGGCGAGGCATTCAGCAGCACCCAGTGCTGCCCGTCGCGCGACACGGCGATGGAACTCTGCGTGCGCCAACTCGCTCGCGTCGTGCCGCGCCGCACGCCGCTGCACATCTCGCAGTTGCAGTTCCATTGCGGGTAGCCGCCGCCGGCTCCCGAGCCGAGCACCAGAATCTTCATATCGAACGTCGGTGTGGCTTAACGCAAACAGGAGTCTCCCTGCGCTGCAGAAGCGGAACGCAGGGAGACAGGCTCAGGGTGACTTCAGCGGTTCGAGATGTACATCGTGATCTCGAAGCCGAAGCGCAGATCCTGGTATTGCGGCTTGCTCCATTTCATCGCGTGTCTCCTTGTGAGTGGGAAAGGTGAATAAGCTGGCGTCGTGACCAGAGCCTGGGAACTGCCTGCGTGTCGCATGGGCTGCGGCAGCGCGGAACAACTGCCTCGCCTGGCACGCAGCAGAGTGCAAGACGCATGCCGATGCGTGCTTCGCTGGTGACGGTCGCGCAGGCACGTCGGGGGGTGTGCCAGGACGGCGCAGTCTGTTCCAGACCTGGCGCATTCCTGCTCGGGGATTGGCACAGGGAAAGCCCTGAGTCCATGGCCAGCATCACCGCGTCCCCGGCTCGCCCGCGATGAAACAGCTCTTCTTCGCCGCCGACTGCAGTTGACGGAAGCGGCGAATCTGAACCTGCAGCAGCTCGGTGTCGCGGATGGTGTTGCCGCGCTCGCCGCCGATGCTGTTGGCATTGCTGGCGGTGCTCATCTGTACGAAGTCGTCGAACGGCAGCTGGCCGGCCAGCACGTCGAGCGCGCAGGAGCACTTGTTGAGCATCTCGAAATGCGGCCCCGGGTGCTGGCGCATGCACTCCTGCACGTAGACCACGCGATCGGCGGTGGGGTAGTCGTGCGCGTGCGCCGGAAGCGCCGTGCACAGGGCGAGCACGCCTGCCGCCAGCAGCACCCGTTTTGATGCAGAGTTCGCTTCGCTGTTCATCCTGTTCACCTGTCGGGTTGTGTCGCCGTCTGCAACTGCTTGTCCGCTGTCGCATCCTCCAGCGTGAGCGCCTCTTCGAGCAGGGGCGCCGCGTCGGATTGCGCACCGGGCAGAACCGTGCGCATCTGGTACACCCCGCCGGGGACGGCGGCGGCGATCACGAAGATGTACTGCTTGGCCGCAAACCGCTGGTAGCGCGCACGCATCGGATCGTCGGCATACGGCTCGATGCGCACCTCCTGCGCGGGCAGTTCGCGCCCCTGGAAGCGGATCTGCGTGTCCTTGATCGTCGCGGCGTCGGCGAGCGACAGCCGTATGCGCTTGCGGAAGTAGTTCGGCTGGCCCTGGGTGCGGCGGTGCATCTCGCGCACCTCGTGCTCCAGGAAATACAGCACCACCGGGTTCGCTCTCGCGTCGTCGATCTCCGGCAAGGCCACGCCGTGTTGCGCGTCGAGGAAGTTGCCTGTGGCCACACAGCAGCTGCCGTCGCGGGCGGGTCGCAACATCAGCTGCACCTCGTCGCGAACGCCTGGTTCCAACGAGCCGGTCTTGATGTAGCCGTAGCGCAGGGTCGTCGGCGGGCGCACGTTGCGCAGATGGTGATCGGCGAACAGCTGGTGCTCGGCGATCGACATCGCCGGCGCACCCGGTGCCTGGGCGGCCAGCAGCAGGCGAGGGGTGGCGGCGATTGCGAAGGATGCGAGAGCGAAGCTTCGCCGCGTGAGAGCAGCATCGGAAAAGGCGTTCATCGATTCGGCTCCTCATGCGGCTCGGGCCCGCTGGCCTTGAGCTCGGCGGACACTTCCAGCGCCAGTCCCGGGTCGTGCGCCATCAGCGCGCCGATGGCGTGCTGCACATCGACGAGTCGCCCGACGCGGTGATACAGCCGCGCCAGGCCGGCCCAGCTGCGGCTGTATTCGGGGTCGATGTCGAGGCTGCGCATCCACGCCGCGATGGCAGCGTCGGTGCGGCCCATGCCTTCGTAGGCGACCGCACGCAGATAGAACGATTCGGGGTCTTCGGCATCCTCGCTCGCCCATTGTTCGGCAAGACGCGCAAGCGCTGCCCATTGGCCCGCGTTCTCCAGCGCCGCCGCTTGCAGGAACAGTGGCTGGGCATCCGGCGCCTCTTCCCAGAAGGTGTGCCCGCTCTGGGGTCGCACATCGACGAAACGCAGCTCGCCTTGCGGCGGATCGAGCAGCCAGTCGGCTGGTGCAGCGTAGTAGTGCGCCCTGCCGCTGCGCAGTCGAAAGGTCAGGATGCCCACCAGGGCGCCGTCCTTGTCGAACAGCCCGCCGCCACTGGCGCCGGAAGTGAAACCGTTGCTGCACTGGATGACATGGGCACCCGACCAGCGATGCAGCGCGACGACGCTGCCGCTGCTGACCTGCAGGCCCGCGCCGCCGGTGTAGCCGAGCGCCAGCAGTTCCTGGCCCTGCTTGAGCGAGCCCGACCGGCCGACCGCCACCGCAGCCGCCTGCAGCCCGGGCACCCGCAGCAGGCACACATCGTGGGTCATGTCGGACGCCTGCGCCTCGGCGTTCGAACGGGTGCCCGCCTGCACCACCCAGACGCGGGTGGCCTCGCGCGTCACGTGGCAGTTGGTCACGACCCTGTCGTCCGCGACGATCACGCCAGAGCCGATCTGCACGCGGCCGGAGCTGTTCATGGCTTCTATCCTCAGCACGCTGCGGCCCAGGCGCGCGACGGCCCGGCGGTCGAGTTCGGCGTTCGCCGCGCCGGCGGTGGTCAACAGGCATGCCGCAAGCAGCGTGGAGCTCGCCAGCCCCTTGCGCACCCCATGCGACGGCTGCGGCATGCCGACCTCAGAGGCTGTGAGGCATTTGCCTCTGAACCGCCCGCTGGCCTCTGAGCGAGCCGACTGCGCTGCACAATTTCATAGGTGCTTCGCTTCGTCGGCTCACTGCTCGGCCGCTCGCGCGCCGTCGCCTTCGAGCAGCGGCACGCCGAATTCACGCAGGATCGCCACGATCTCGCCGCGATGCTTGTCGATCAGCGTCTCGATCTGCTGTTTCCACTCGCGCTCGCCGTAGCGCACGCCCATCGCCACCGGATAGTCGAAA
>DASXQQ010000165.1:0-7604 GCA_036507085.1 Piscinibacter sp.
ACTGAGATGACAGCCCCTGGGCGCCTTCGGCACCGTCCTCCAAGGGGAGCTCAGGCGGCTTGGGGCGGCCCGGCGCTCGCCTGAGATGAGATCGCGCGCGAGCTGCGCACGCCGGCTCACGGCTTGGCGTAGGCGGCGGCCGCGACGGTGCGAAGGTCTTGCGCGATCCGACCGTCGCCGAGCACGATGACCCGGCTCGACGAGGCAATCGTTTCCGGCCGGTGCGCGACGATCACCCGCGTCAGATCGAGCTGGCGCACCGCCTGGTTCACCAGCCGTTCGCGGTCGACGTCGAGCGCGCTGGTGGCCTCGTCGAGGAACAGGATCTTCGGCCGCTTGTACAGCGCACGCGCCAGCAGCAGACGCTGCTTCTGCCCGCCGGAGATGCTGGTTCCCATGTCACCGATCAAGGTGTTGTAGGCCATCGGCATCGCCTCGATCTCGTCGTGCACCGACGCCACCTTGGCGCACTCCTCGACCCAGGCGAGGTCGGGCCGGGCGTCGAAGAAACTGATGTTGTCGATGATCGAGCCGGCGAACAGCTGGTCGTCCTGCATCACGGTGCCGATCATGTCGCGCCAGCTGCGCAGGCCCAGCTGCGCGAGCGGCTGGCCGCCGACGCGCAGTTCGCCGACCTGCGGCTCGTGGATGCCCAACATCAGCTTCAGCAAGGTGGTCTTGCCGCAGCCCGACGGGCCGACGATGGCGACCGACTCACCCGGCTCGATGACGAGGCTCACGCCATTCAGCACCGCCGGCTCGGTGTCGGAATACCGAAAGCCCACGCCGCGCAACTCGAGCTGCGCGCTCACGTCTTGCCGGCGCGGCGGCACGAGCGACTCCGCCTCCGGCGCGGTCAGCACGATGTCGGCGAGGCGCTCCCCTTGCAGCTTGAGCATCTTCAGCTCGACCGCCTTGTCGATCAGGCCGCTGACGCGCAGCGCGAACTGCTCCTTGTAGGCAAAGAAAGCGAACAGCATGCCGACCGAGAAACGGTGGTCGAGCACCAGCAGCGCACCGACCCAGATCACCGCGACGCGCTCCAGCCCGAACACCAGCTTGTGCAGCACGCCGAACAGGAGGTCGAGCTTGCGGGTGGCGATGTTCGCGTTCATCGCGTCGACCACCAGGTTCATGAAACGCGCCTGCCGATCCTCCTGCCGATTGAACAGCTTGATCGACTGCACGCCGCGCAGCGACTCGAGGAAATGGCTGGAGCGCTTGGCGTCGTGGACGATCGCCTCCTCGGTCGCGGCGCGCAGCGGGCGGAAGAAGGCCCAGCGCAGCAGCGCGTACGCGGCGACGCAACCCAGCGCGATCGCCGTCAGCGTGCCGCTGTAGACACACATCATCGCAAGCGTCAGCACCACCAGCAGCCCGTCGAGCACCGCCTCGATGAAGCTGGTCGTGAGCGTCTGCTGGATCTGCTGGATCGCGCCGAAGCGCGACATCACGTCGCCGGTGTGGCGCTTCTCGAACCAGCGCACCGGCAGGCGCATCAGGTGCGCGAACACGTTCGACAGCCACTGCAGGTTGAGCGTTGCCGACAGGTAGAGCACCGCCCACGAGCGGATCGCGCCGGTGGCGACCTGGATGAACACGAGCAGGCCGAATCCGATGCCCAGCGTGACCAGCAGGTCACGGTCGGCCCCGACGAGCACGCTGTCGACGACCCACTGCATGAAGAAAGGCGACAGCAGCAGAAAACCCTCGAGCGCGAGGGCGAGCGCGAAGATCTGCAGCAGCGAGCGCTTCAACCCGCTCACCCGCCCGAGCAGCTGGCGCAAGCTGATCGACTGCCGCTCGGTGCGCGGGCGAAAGTCCGCGGCCGGCGCGAGTTCGAGCACGACGCCGGTGAAGTGCTTCGAGACTTCGTCGAGCGGCAAGCGCCGCACGCCGCGCGCGGGATCGTGGATCACCGCCCTGCCGTGGCCGACCTGCGTGAGCACCACGAAGTGGTTCAGATCCCAATGCAGCACGCACGGCAGCTGCAACTGCGGCAGGTGGGCCATCTCGGCGCGCAGCGCGCGGGCGTTGAGCTGCATCTGCGCGGCGATGCGCGTCAGGTCGACCATCGTCGCGCCCTTGAGCGACAGCTGGAAGCGCTGGCGCAGCGTCGGCAGGTCGGTGTTCAGGCCGTGGTGTGCCGCCACCATCGCGAGGCAGGCGAGGCCGCACTCGGCGGCCTCGGTCTGCAGCAGCATCGGCACGCGCGGGGCACCGAGGCCGAGTCGCAGCGATTCGAACAAGCCACTCATTCAAACCCTTCCGGCGACGCTGAACAGCGGCTCGAAAATCCACTCGATGATGCGGCGCCGGTCGAGCAGCACGTCGGCCTCCAATTGCATGCCCGCGGCCAGGGGCTGCGCCTGTCCGTAGGCGCGCACCGCCTGCTCGTCGAGCTGCACGGTGATGCGGTACAGGGGCTCGGCCGACGGCGCGGCCTTCAGCGATTCGGGCAGCGGCAAGCCGGCGAGCTCGGCCGCCTGCAAGGGCGTGCGCGATACCTGCAGCACCTGGCCCGCATGGTGGCCGAACTTCTGATACGGGAAGGCCTGATAGCGCAGTTGCACTGGTTGCGTTGCGCGAACGAAGCCGACCGCGCTCGACGGCGCGAACAACTGCGCCTGCAGTTTGGCATCGGCCGGCATCAGGCTCGCCAGCGCCGAAGCCGGCGACACGCTGTGGCCGGGCTCGGCCAGCACGGCCGTCAGCACGCCATCTTGCGGCGCGCGCACCACGATGCGCTGGCGTGCGTCGGTTTCGGCCGCGTCCTGCGCCAGCGTCGCGAGGTCGCGTTCAATTTCGCCGAGGGCGGCGAGCGTGCGCAGCGGCAGCTCGCGGCGCTGCGCCTCGAGCGAGCCGATGTCGCGCAATTGCGCCGAGCGCTGGCGCGCCAGCGCCTGCAGCTTGGCCTGCACATCGAGCACCTCGGCGGTCCTGGCCTGCACCTGCGCCGCCGAGACGAAGTTGTCGCGCTGCAGCGACTCGAACTGGGCCAGCGTCTGTTGCGCGAGCGCGAGCCGCTGACGTTGCAGCTCCGTCTCGGCATCGATCTGCGCGAGCTCGCGCCGCGTGTCTTCGATCTGCCGGTCGAGCCCGGCGCGCTGCTCGTGCTCGAGCTGCGTCTTCTGGCGCGACGCATCGTGCAGGCTGCGGCTGCGTGCGTTGAGGCTCGCCTGCACCGCGGCTTGCGTCTCGGCGCTCAAGCTCGCGCGATCGACCGCCAGCACGAACAGAACGTCGCCGCGCCGCACGGCCTGGCCTTCGACCGCGCGGCTTTCAGCGACCGTGCCCGCTTGCGGCGGCAACAGGCGCAACACGCCTCGGTCGGGAACGAGATAACCGCTGATGTGGGCCTTGCGCGTGTAGCGGCCCTCGATGAGAAAGGCGCCGATGACGAGCGCGATGACCACGACGATGAGCGTGAGCACCGCGAGCGGCACCGGCCGCACGAGTTGGATGCTGCCCAGCCATGCCTGCTGCCGGCCTTCGATCACCTCCGAGCGAAACAGGCTGGGCATGATGCGGTGTTGTTCCTACCAGCCACCGTGCGGGCCACCGTCGCCGCCGCTGACCTGGCGCAGTTGGCTCGGGTCCAGCGGGATCGGCGCGCTGGGAATCGTCGGGGTGGTGGGAGTCGTGGATTGATCGGCCTCGTGTCCTGCGGCCGGGGTGTGCTGCTGTAGCTGCATGAGAAGCTCCTTCGTGGCAATGCACGGTGTGTGCACGGCGACGATTCCAGCAGCGGGGAAAGATCTTCGTAACTGTCAACTCTTACAGGTCGCGAACGCATTCTCGGCGCGGCTCGCGCGCTATCAAGGCGCTTCGGCGGCTCAGCGGATGAGACCGGCGCGCAAGGCCTTCAGAACGGCCTGGTGCTTGTTGACGCAACCGAGTTTGTGGGTCGCGTTGTTCACGTGAAGCACCGCCGTGCGTTCACTGATGCCGAGGATGTTGCCGAGCTCCCAGGCGGTCTTGCCTTCCATCGTCCAGCGCAGGCTTTCGAGCTCGCGCGGGGTCAGCGACGGCAGCGCCAATGCCGGCGATGACGGCAGCAGCACGCGTTGCGCGGCGTCTTGCGCATGCACCGCGAACAGCTGCAGGTCGGCGACGATGCGCGTCAGCTCGGCCGAGCCCTCGGGCAGCGGCCGGTCGCGGTCGACGCCGAAGAAGAAGTGCCGGCCTTCGGGCAGATGCAGCGCGAGTGCAATGCCGGTGTGATAGCCGTAGCGCGCCTGCCCTTCCCACTTCTCGCCCAGCCCCACCGCGGTGTAGGTCCGCTGGTTCCAGATGATCGGCACGCTGTGCCGCTTGCAGTGCTGCATCACCGGATCGCGTCGCCAGTCGCCCGGGTCCTCGAAGCTGTGGCGGTAGGCGCTCGGCGTGTTGTCGAGCGTGATGAATTCCGAGTCGGCCTGGAAGTGATCGATGACGGTGGTCGCCGACACGGTCTCGAAACCGAGCCGCCGCGTGAAGCCGACGATCTCCGTCAGGAGCTCATCGGGATCGCGGACCTGAAGCACCGACGTGAACCCACCCTGCAACATGAATCTTCGTCACTCCAGATGGTCGAGAGCGAAAGTTTCGCAGACCCGCGCGACATCCACCTGAAAGGTTTTACACCTGAAAGGACTTACAGATGCCAAACCGGTGCAGACGCACCACACTGGCGGCCACTTACGGTGCCCGACATCCCTACCATCGCCGGACCCGAGCTTTGATGACACCCGCCTGGATCGTCTGCACATGGCCACCTTTATTGTGGCAGGCCGAGTGCGCTCCTAAACTCCATTTTGTCCATCTCGGCACCAAGGTGCTGAGCCGCGTTGACGGCGATCAACCGTGCTCGGGCCAGACGGTCTGGGGCAACGCCTCCACCGAGGCGGCCGCCGGCGTGGCGTGGGACTGGATCGAGATCCACGAGGGCGTGGTCGCGATCGCCGATCCGTTCGCGCTGGTGACCAACCTGCAGCTGCTCGACGAGAACGGCGATCTGCTGCCGAGCAACCAGGCCGCCCTGTACCTCAACGAGATCGTGCACACCTTGCCGTGGCAAAGCGAGGTGCAGCGGGCCTTGAATCGCGCCGCCGCGTGATCCTTCGACAAGCTCAGGCGCTCAGCAACAGCATTTCGGTGTGCGGGATACCGTCTTCGAGGTAAGGTTTGCCTATCACCACGAAGCCGGCCTCGCGATAAAACGCCTCGAGCCGCGATTGCGCCGAGATGCGAAGCCCCTGCCCCGGAAACGCCTGCGCGGCCTGCGCGATCACCCGGTGCACCAGTTCGCGGCCGAGCCCGGTGCCGCGTGCGGCCGCGGTCGTCAGCACCCGACCCATCGACGGCTCGGGGTACTTCGCTCCGGGGTCGAGCAAGCGCGCGTACGCGAGCGGCACCCGGTGCTGCGGCGACCACGCCGCGAGATGCCAGGCAGATTCGTCGAGGCCGTCAGCGTCGAGGTAGGCGCAGTTCTGCTCGACGCTGAAGACCTGCTGGCGCGCCACGTAGATGCGGTGCAGCTGCTGCAGCGTGAGTTCTTCGAAGCGGCAGCCGCACCAGCGCAGCGAGAGCGGTGAAGTCATCCCGCCATCATGCACCGCCGCCTACTCGCCGAGCAGGCGCTTGAGTTCGCCGCTGTCGATCAGCTTCTGCAGGTCGTGCGCACCGCCGACCAGCACGCCGCGCACGAAGACCATCGGAAACGTCGGCCACCCGGTCCACATCTTCAGCGCGCCGCGCGGTCGCCATTGGCTGAAGTAGCTGCCGTACTCGAGGTACTGGTGGGGTTGCCGTGCCGCGTCGAGCGCCTGGCGCGCGCGGCGGCAGAGCGGGTTCTGCGCCATGCCGACCACCAGCACCGCGTTCGACGCGGCGGCGGCCTGCACGTTGTGCACGATGTCGGCGTGCCAGTTGGCCACCCGGTCGCGAACAGCCGGGTGCATGCGGGACTCGTCGAGGATCTGGCGCGGCATGGTGGCTCCTGGCGCAAAGCCGAGAGCGTAGCCGAGCCAGGCCCCGCGCTGCGACGTGCGCGTTAAAGCTTCCCGCGTTGATGTGCATGCCCGGCTCGATCATGTCGGGGGTCAGGATCGTCGCACGCGTCTTGTCGGCGGTCACGGTGGTCACGATGTCGGCACCGCGCACCGCGTCGTGCGCCGACGCGGCCCGAATGACGCGGATCTGCGGAAAGTCGCGCAGGTTGCGGATGAGCTTGTCGGTGGCCGCCGGGTCGACGTCGAACACCCGCAGCTCATCGATGCCGAGCAGGGCGTGGAACGCCAGCGCCTGGAACTCAGTCCGGCCAGCGCAGGTAGTCCTCGTGAATGGCTTCGGCCATCTGCTCGATCAAGGGGGCCGCGCCCACCTCGCTCACCAGTCGCCACAGCGCGGGAACATCGACGAAACGGGTCATGGGAGTCTCCTGTGTATGGCTTGAAGGAGATTCGCCTCATCGAGGGCATCGCCAACACCGAGACCAGCATCCTGCTGTCGACGCACAAGCTCTGAACCCGCCGCTGCCGCGCTTGCGGCATGCGTTTCACCAAATGCGGATGCGCGCCTCGCTCGGCTTGTACATCTTGTCGCCCGGCTGGGTGCCGAAACTCTGGTGGAAGCCGTCGCTGTTGACCGCGGCCCCGTTGGCGCGGAAGCGCTCCGGCGAGTGAGCGTCGATGGTCAGCCGCTGCAAGGCCTGCTCGTCGCGCGTCTTGCTGCGCCAGGCTTGCGCCCAGCCGAGGAAGAAACGCTGATCGCCGCTCAGGCCGTCGATCACCGGCGCGCCCGTGCCGTTCAGCGACCGGCGATAGGCCTTGTAGGCGATCTGCAGGCCCGACAGGTCGGCGATGTTTTCCCCGAGCGTCAGCCGGCCGTTGATCTTGTGGCCCGGCACCGGCTCGTACGCGCTGTACTGCGCCACCAGCTTGTCGCCGAGCGCGGCGAAAGCCTTGCGGTCGACGTCGGTCCACCAGTTGCGCAGCTTGCCGTCGCCGTCGAACTGGCTGCCCTGGTCGTCGAAGCCGTGGCTGATCTCGTGGCCGATGACCGCGCCGATGGCGCCGTAGTTGACCGCGTCGTCGGCGTCCATGTCGAAGAAGGGCGGCTCGAGGATCGCCGCCGGGAACACGATCTCGTTGAAGCTCGGGTTGTAGTAGGCATTGACGGTTTGCGGCCTCATTTGCCATTCGCTGCGATCGACCGGCTTGCCGGCCTTGGCCGCGATCCGCTCGTGCTCGAAACGCCCCGCGCGCACGTCGTTGCCGAAGGCGTCGCCGTCGCGCACTTCCAGCTTCGAGTAGTCGCGCCACTTGTCGGGGTAGCCGATCTTCGGCAGGTACTTCGCGAGCTTGTCCTTCGCCTGCCGCTTGGTCTCGGGGCCCATCCAGGTGAGCGTGTCGATCGACTCGCCATACGCGCCCAGCAGGTTGCTCACCAGCTCCTGCATCCGGGCCTTGTAGGCGGGCGGGAAGTGGCGCGCCACGTAGACCTGGCCGACCGCTTCGCCCAAAGCGCCGTTGAGCGCCGTCGTCGCGTCCTGCCAGCGTGGCTTGGGCTGTTCCCGGCCCTGCGACGCCTTGCCGTGAAACGCGAAGTGGGCGTCGCGGTAG
>DASXQQ010000166.1:0-14453 GCA_036507085.1 Piscinibacter sp.
ACGCGCGCGCTGCGGTCCCACAGGCAGGCGGCGATGCACGAGCCCAGCGTCGTCATGATCAGCAGGTCTTCGTGGTGCACGAAGTACTCGCCCGGGAGAATCTTCACCGCGTCGTTCTTGAAGTGCGCGTCGTAGAAGAAGAACGAAGCCTCGCCGGGCTTGCGAGGCTGCGCCTTCAATTGCTCGAGGCGCGAGCCGGCCGGCGGCGAAAGGGTGGGGACCAGGGCCATGATGTCCTACTTATCGGCGTGGGCGGCAGCGGCTGAAGCTCGGCTGGGATCGCGGGGCGGGGCTCTTTCACACCCGTTCGTAGATCGTCTTGCCGCGCAGGCGGAACAGGTCGCGTGCCTCGGCGAAGTTCTCCGAATGGCCCACGTACAGCAGGCCGTGCGGCTTCATCACGGCGTGGATGCGCTCGAGCACGCGGCGCTGGGTCGGCGCATCGAAATAGATCATCACGTTGCGGCAGAACACGACATCGAACGGCTCGCCGAGCTGCCAGCGCGCGTCCATCAGGTTGTGGGCGCGGAACTCGATCAGCTTGGCGAGTTCGGGCTTGACGCGGATGAAGCCGCTGTTGGCGCCCTTGCCGCGCAGGAAGTGCGCACGCAGCCGCTCGCTCGACAGGCCGCGCGAATCGGCGGCGTAGACGCCGCGCGCGGCGGTGGCGAGCACCTTGGTGTCGATGTCGCTCGCGATGATGCTCACCCCGTGCGCACCGCCGGGCGACTCGGCCACTGTGATCGCGATCGAATACGGTTCCTCGCCGGTCGACGCGGCGTTGCACCAGATGCGCAGCGGCCGCACGGCGTGCGCCTTCAGCTCGCGCGCGAGTTCGTGGAAGTGGTGTTCCTCGCGGAAGAACGAGGTCAGGTTGGTCGTCAGGCAGTTCACGAACTCCTGCCACTCGTCGCTGCCGCCGGAGCCGCCCGGGTGCTCCAGCCACTGCAGGTAGCTCGCGAACGAGCGGTGGCCGGTTTCGCGCAGGCGCCGCGACAGCCGGCTGTAGACCATCGCCTGCTTGCCGGCGTGCAGGCTGATGCCGGCGCGCTGGTAGATCAGTTGGCGAACGCGTTCGAAGTCGGCCTGGCCGAAGCTGAATTCCTGGTCGGCTGCCCCGGCGATGGTGCCGGCACGAGCGGCCGGAGCGGGGACGGGCGACAGGACAGCGTTCATGAAGGCTCCGAGACGGGGACACAGCGCAGGCGAGTGCATGCGACACGCCGCACCGACATTGCAATATCGACCGCAGTGTCAGCCGCTTGAGCCGGCGCAGGCGCGGAAGGTGGGTGTTAATCCCGGTCCAATTCCGAGCGTCGCCGCCTGGGGGCACTGCTAGACTCGGCGCAGAGGCGGCCCCTGATCGCCCGCTGACCGTTGGGACATGGCATGAGACACCCAGTGTCAATCTGTACTTCTCGGGCCGCCGCGCCGGGCCGCCCCAAGCAAGGCCCGACCCTCTCGGAGGGTCGATCGCCGTACTCGGCGATCGGGGTGTTGTCATGAGCGCTGAGATTCGATTTCGAGTGGGGCGTCACCGCGCAGGCCGACAACGCGCCGCACTGGTTCAGTGACTGAGCCCGAACGCTCGACCCCCATCGTGTCAGCCCGTACCGCACCCGAGGCCAAACCGGCGGTCACCTTGCGACTGCAGCCCGCGCTGCAGCTGCTGGCGCAATCCGGGCACGTGCTGCCTGCCGATGCGGCGCCGGGGTCGCTGCCGTGGCTGCAGGCGGTCATCGACGGCTTGTGCAACCTGTCGAGCCGCGATGCGCTCACCGGCCTGTCCAACCGCCGCCAGTTCGAGCTCGCGATCGCCCGCGAGATCGACCGCGTGGCGCGCGCCGGCGAGCCGGCGCTGGTGCTGATGGCCGACATCGATCACTTCAAGAAGGTCAACGACAACCACGGCCACGCGGCCGGTGACGAGGTGATCAAGTCGGTGGCCAAGTCGCTGCTGGACTGCGTTCGCCCGATGGACACCGTGGCGCGCTTCGGCGGCGAAGAGTTCGCCATCATCCTGCCCAACTGCCCGCCGGCCTTTGGCCAGACCGTGGCCGAGCGCATTCGAACCAAGGTGCAGCGCCGCCCCGTCAGCGTCGCGCCCGGCGTCGAGGTGGCGGTGACGATCAGCATCGGCGGCGCCTTCGCGCCGCAGTGGGTGCGGTCGTCGGCGCCGCTGTGGATCGAGCGCGCCGACCAGCAGCTTTACCGTGCCAAGGCCGAAGGCCGAAACCGCGCCTGCCTCGAGCAGCCCACCGTGCTCCAGGTCAGCGCCGAAGAACGCGGCATGCTGTTCGGCACCTCCCAATTCCAGGACATCGAATGAGCATGGCTTCCTCAGGCGCGCCAGCGGCCAATGCGCGGGCCCGCATCACCGCCGTCACCAGCGGCAAGGGCGGCGTGGGCAAGACCTTCATCGCGGCCAACCTGGCCGCAGCGCTCGCGCGACGCGGCGAGCGCGTGCTGGTGCTCGACGCCGACCTGGGGCTGGCCAACCTCGACGTGGTGCTGAACCTGCATCCGAAGATCACGCTGCACGACGTGTTCACCGGTAAGAACGAACTCGAAGACGCGATCCTGCCGGCACCCGGCGGGTTTTCGGTGCTGCTCGCCGGCTCGGGCCTGGTCGAGTATTCGCGCCTCACGCCCGAGGTGCGCGAGCAGTTGCTCGCGGTGATCGAGAAGGTGGCGCCGCGCTTCGACCGCATCCTGCTCGACACCGGCGCCGGCATCTCCGACGTGGTGCTGTACGCCGTGTCGCTGGCCGACGAGGTGATGGTCGTGGCCACGCCCGAGCCCACCTCGCTGACCGACGCTTACGCGACGATCAAGGTGCTGGCGAGCCAGCAGCAGCGCACCCTCATCAAGCTGGTGGTCAACCAGGTCGGCCGCCTCGGCGAGGGCCGCGTCATTCGCGGCCAGCTGCAGCAGGTGGTCGACCGCTTCGTCAGCAACGGCACCGACACGCCCCTCAAGCTCGAGATGATCGGCGAGGTGCCGAGCGACGCCTCGGTGCGCGAGGCGGTGCAAAAGCGCCAGCTGGTGCTCGAGACCATCCCCGGTTGCGCCGCGGCGAAAGCGCTCGGCGCCATCGCCGACAGGCTGATCGCGTGAGCGACGACTACGAGCCCAAGGACACCCCGTTCGAGCGGCTCGGCGGCGAAGCGGCCGTGCGTGCTCTGGTGGACCGCTTCTACGACCTGATGGACCTGGACAGCGATTACCGCAGCCTGCGCGCGCTGCACCCGAGCCACCTCGAAGGCTCGCGCGACAAGCTGTTCTGGTTCCTCTGCGGCTGGCTGGGCGGACCACCGCACTATGTCGACCGCTTCGGCCACCCGATGCTGCGCGCCCGTCACATGCCGTTTGCCATCGGCATCGCCGAGCGCGACCAGTGGATGGCCTGCATGAAAGAGGCGATGGCCGAGCTGCAGATCGACACGACGCTGGCCGACCGGCTGGCGGCAGCGTTCTTCAACACCGCCGACTGGATGCGAAATCGCGGGGTGTGAGCGGCGCGGGCCGTGACGCGCCAGCGGCACGCCGGTTGCTACCATCCGGCATGGTCTTCACCGCCCCGCCACCCCTCCATTCCGATCGGCTGATCGTTCGCGTGGTGGAGGAGCGCGACCTGCCGGCGCTGCTCGAGATCCATGCGGTCGATGACGTGACGCGGTTCCTGCCGTACGCCACCTGGCAAACGCTGGCCGACGCGCAGGCCTGGTACGAGCGCGCGATGCGCCATCACGCCGACGGCAGTGCGCTGCAGTTCGTCGTCGAGGCCACGGGTTCCGGCGTCGTCGTCGGCACCTGCCTGCTGTTTCGCTTCGACTCGGCCAGCGCGCGCGCCGAGATCGGCTACGTGCTGGGCCAGCGGCACTGGGGCTGCGGCTACATGCGCGAAGCGCTGGCGTCGCTGCTGGCGTTTGCGTTCAACGAGTTGTCGCTGCGCCGGATCGAAGCCGAGGTCGACCCGCGCAACGCGGCGTCGGATCGGCTGCTGCGCCGCCTCGGGTTCACGCACGAGGGCCTGCTGCGCCAGCGCTGGGTCATGAAGGGCGAGGTCAAGGATGCCAACGTTTATGGCCTGCTGCGGCACGAGTGGTCGAGCGCGCCGCGTTGAGCGCATGGGTTCGTAATGGGCGGGTCATCTGTCGTGCGCGTCCTCGGTCCGCAGGCCGCGATCGTGCTGGCGCATCCGGGCGACTTCGCGCTGCGCACGCTGAAGAGCTTTCGCGCCAACCAGGGGCTGCTGCTCGCCGGCGCGGTGGCGTACTACGCCTTGCTGTCGATCGTGCCGCTGCTGATCCTGGTCGTCATCGCGCTGTCGCACTGGATCGATCCGGCCGAGCTGCTGCAGACCCTGGGCCGCTACCTGGAATGGCTGCTGCCGGGACAGTCGCGCACGATCGTCGGCGAGCTCGCGAATTTTCTCGAGCATCGTGGCGTGATCGGCTGGGTGCTGTTCGCGACGATGCTGTTCTTCAGCTCGCTCGCGTTCACCGTGCTGGAGAACGCGATGTCGGTGATCTTCCTGCACCGGGTGGCGATTCGCCGCCGCCACTTCATCGTCTCGGCGCTGCTGCCGTACTGCTTCATCCTGTTCCTCGGCGTCGGCCTGCTGCTGGTCACGCTGGTGTCGGGCAGCCTGCAGGCGATGGGCCAGGAGAGCGTGCAGTTCCTCGGCCGGGTCTGGTCGCTCGGCGGCGTGTCGGGGGTGCTGCTGTACCTGCTCGGCGTCGGCGGCGAGGTGTTCGTGCTGACCTCGGTCTACCTGGTGATGCCGGTCGGCCGGCTGTCGCTGCGTCATGCGCTGATTGGTGCCGTGACGGCGGCGCTGCTGTGGGAGCTGACGCGCCATGTTCTCGTGTGGTACTTCACGACGCTGTCGCAGGTGAGCGTCGTCTACGGCTCGCTGACGACGGCGATCGTCGTGCTGCTGAGCCTGGAGTTCGCCGCGACCCTGCTGTTGCTCGGCGCGCAGGTGATCTCCGAGTACGAGCGGGTCGGCAAGGAGCGGCCCGGTGTGCCGCCGCAAGGCCTGCGCACCGGTTGAGCGGCAGGCTCAATGCACCGGGTCGAGGAACGGCGTGTAGTGGTCGCTGACGTAGAAGATGACCACCCGCAGGGGATCGCTGCGACTGCGGTTGTAACCCGTCATCCTGACGTTCGGCGGCTCCACCAGGGCCTGGCCCGCGTTCACGGTGATGGGGTCGCGCCCCTCGAGCTCGAGCGTGAACGCGCCTTCGAGGACGTACACGGTGACCGGCGAGCGGTGGGTGTGGAGCACCGTCTTGTCGCCGGGCTTGAAGCTGGCGGTGAGCACGCGCAGCTCCTGCCTGTCGCCGCGCGGCATGCCGGTGACGTTTTCCCGCAAGACCAGGTTCGGCCGGGCCAGGCCGGGGTCTTGGGCAAGCGAGGGCGCGCTCGCGAGCATCGGCACGAGGGCGAGTCCGAGTCCGGTCCAGGCTTTCATGCGTTTCTCCTGTCGCGTGGAGGGATCACCACGCAGCCGAGGCTAGACGGCCCGATCCTAGAGATGGCTTAGAGATTCGCGAGGAGCCGTCCGAAGGACGGCTATCACTCATCACTACTAACGCACAGCTCCCCCGCGCCCCCTCCAAGAGGGGGCTCCAGTATGTTTGACGAGCCGGCCTTGCGGCCGGCCACGCCCTACGCGAAGGGGTAACGGCGAAGACGCTGTGCGACACGCGAGGTGTTGCCGGCCGCAAGGCCGGCTCGTCAAACAAGCTGGAGCCCTCCTCGCGGAGGAGGGCTGGGTGGTGTCGTCGAACATGCCAGAGCCCCCTCTCGGAGGGGGCGCGGGGGAGCTGTGTGATAAGTCGTGCCGTCCAAAGGACGGCACAATCGCAGCCCATTGCAACAAGCGGCGGGCGTCTTGCCATGAACGGCCTTTTCAGCATGCTGGGCATCGACGCCTGGAAACCGATCGTCACCGTGCTGCTGCTGCCGCCGGTGCCGCTGCTGCTGGCGATGCTGGCCGGCGCGTGGCTGTTGTGGCTGCGCCGCGGCCTCGGCTGGCTCCTCGTCCTGTTGGGTGTCGCGGGGCTCTGGCTGAGCGCCTGCACCGGCATGGGCCGCGCGCTCGAACGCGCGATGCTGCATGTGCCGCCCGCGCTCAACCCGCCACGCATCGCCGAATTGCGGCGCGAAGCCAAGGCCGGCCCCACGCTCGCCATCGTCGTGCTGGGCGGCGGCGTCGAGCCGCTGGCGCCCGAATACGGCGTCAGCAATCTCGCGGCGCCCTCGTTGGAGCGGCTTCACTACGGGCTGTGGCTGGCGCGCGAAACCGGCGCACCGGTGGCCTTCAGCGGCGGCGTCGGCTGGGCCCAGGCGCAGAGCATGTCGGAGGCGGAGGTGGCGGCGCGCATTGCAGCCGAAGACTTCAAGCACGCGCTGCGCTGGACCGAGAACCAGTCGCGCGACACCCGCGAGAACGCCGGTCGCACCCTGCCCCTGCTCAAGCACGCGGGCATCACCCACATCCTGCTGGTCACCCACGGCGCGCACATGCCGCGCGCGCAGCGCGCCTTCGAACAGGCCGCGGCAAGCAGCGGCATCCGCATCGAAGCCGCGCCGTTGGGGCTGGCGACCCGCGTGGACATCCCCGCACTCGACTGGCTGCCCACCCACCAGGGCTACGCGCGCGTGCGCATCGCGCTGCGCGAATGGCTGGGGCGCATCGCCGGCGCTTGAAGCGCCGCGCCGTCCTCAGAACGCCGCGATGCCGGTCATCGCGCGGCCGAGGATCAGCGCGTGCACGTCGTGCGTGCCCTCGTAGGTGTTGACCACCTCCAGGTTGACCAGGTGGCGCGCGACGCCGAACTCGTCGCTGATGCCGTTGCCGCCCAGCATGTCGCGCGCGGTGCGCGCGATGTCGAGCGACTTGCCGCAGGAGTTGCGCTTCATGATCGAGGTGATCTCGACAGCGGCCGTGCCTGCGTCCTTCATGCGGCCCAGGCGCAGGCAGCCTTGCAGGCCGAGCGCGATCTCGGTCTGCATGTCGGCGAGCTTCTTCTGGATCAGCTGGTTCGCCGCCAGCGGTTTGCCGAACTGCTTGCGGTCGAGCACGTACTGGCGGGCGCGAAACCAGCAGTCTTCGGCGGCGCCTAAAGCGCCCCAGGCGATGCCGTAGCGCGCGCTGTCGAGACAGGTGAACGGGCCCTTCAGGCCGCGCACCTCGGGGAAGGCGTTCTCCTCGGGGCAGAACACCTGGTCCATCACGATCTCGCCGGTGACCGACGCGCGCAGGCCCACCTTGCCGTGGATCGCCGGGGCGCTGAGTCCCTTCCAGCCCTTCTCGAGGATGAAGCCGCGGATCGCGCCGGCGTCGTCCTTGGCCCAGACGACGAAGATGTCGGCGATGGGGCTGTTGGTGATCCACATCTTGCTGCCGCTGAGCGCATAGCCGCCCGCCACCTTGCGCGCGCGGGTGGCCATGCTGCCGGGGTCCGACCCATGGTTCGGCTCGGTGAGGCCAAAGCAACCGATCCACTCGCCCGTGGCGAGCTTCGGCAGGTACTTCTGCTTCTGCGCCTCGTTGGCGAACTCGTGGATCGGCACCATCACCAACGACGACTGCACGCTCATCATCGAGCGGTAGCCGCTGTCCACGCGTTCGACCTCGCGCGCCACCAGGCCGTAGCACACGCAGTTCAAGCCGGCGCCGCCGTAGGCCTGCGGAATCGTCGGACCCAGCAGGCCCAGTTCGCCCATCTCGCGAAACACCGACGGGTCGCTCCTCTCGTGGCGAAAGGCGTCGAGCACCCGCGGTGCGAGGCGCTGCTGGCAGTAGCTGCGCGCCGCGTCGCGCACCATGCGTTCCTCGTCGGCGAGCTGCTGCTCGAGCAGCAAGGGATCGTCCCACTGGAACGAGATCGAGGTCTTCGAAGAACGCATATCAAAGTCACCATCAAAAGAGGAAGGCCGCCCCGTCGCAGCAGCGGTCGCTCACCCGTTGCCACCTATGACAACTGGATCAAAAGTGGGTCAATGTAAGATCCGCGGCCGGGGCGGCACAAACGAATTGTTCGCACGAGGTTTTGCGTTTCTGGAACTCCGTGGCGGTGCGATCCCGTGAAGGCAGGATGCCATGCGCAGAAAGATTCCCTCCACCGCCGCGCTCGCCGCGTTCGAGTCGGCGGCCCGCCACCAGAGTTTCACGCGGGCGGCCGCCGAGCAGTCGGTGACGCAGAGCGCGGTGTGCCGGCAGGTGGCCGGCCTCGAGGCGTTCCTCGGCGTCAAGCTGTTTCGTCGCACCAAGCGCGGCATCACCCTCACCGAGGCCGGCACGAGCTACCACCATCAGGTGAGCGCACGCCTGGACGAACTGGAGCGCGACACGCTGGAGTTGATGGCCCAGGGCGGCAGCGGCGGCACGCTGGAGCTCGGCGTCGTGCCGACCTTCGGCACCAAGTGGCTGCTGCCGCGGCTCGCCGCGTTTCAGCGCGCACATCCCGGCATCACGGTGAACCTGGTGCCGCGCTCCCGACCCTTCCTCTTCGACGAGACCCCGCTGGATGCCGCGATCTACGCCGGTGAAGCCGGCTGGCCCGGCACCGAGGCGCGTTTCCTGATGCGCGAGAACCTGATCGCCGTCGCCAGCCCGGCACTGATCGCGCCGCAGCGCTCGCTAAAAGCCGCGTCGCTGCGCCGCCATGTGTTGCTGCAGCAGTCCACCCGCCCTTACGCCTGGCGGCACTGGTTCGCTTCGCTGCAGCTCGAGGTCGAGAACGACATGGTCGGGCCGCGGCTCGAGTTGTTCTCGATGCTGACCGAGGCGGCGATCCAGGGCCTCGGCGTTGCGTTGATCCCGCGCTTCCTGATCGAGGAAGAATTACGCAGCGGCCGGCTGGTCGAGGTGGTGCGCCACGCCTACCTGAGCGACCGCTCGTACTACCTCATCTATCCAGAGCGCAAGTCCGAGAACCCCACGTTGACGACGTTTCGCGACTGGCTCGCCGAAGAGGCCGGCCACTATCGCGACGCCGCCGGCCTGGGCTAGGAATCCGGGCGGCAGAAGATTCGTAGGGTGGGCTTCAGCCCACGCGGTGCGGCGACCGGCCACCGCGTGGGCTGAAGCCCACCCTACGAGACTGAACCGTGTAGGGGCTAGCGCCGGGTTAGCGCGCCTCGGCCGGCTCGCCTTGCGGCAGCGCCGCACGCGCCCGGGCCAGGATGAATTCGATGAACGTGCTCGCCGCGCGTGTCTGGTGCCGGTTGGGCATGTAGAGCATGAACATCTGGGTGCCGAAGATGCTCAAGCGCCAGGCGTCCAGCGTGGTCACCACGTCGCCGGCGCGCACCGCGTCGTGCACCACGTAGTCGGGCACCAGCCCGACACCCAGGCCGGCCAGGATCGCCTGGCGCAGGAAGGGGAAGTGCTCCGAGATCAGCGTCGGCTCGAGCGTCACCTCCTGCCGTTCGTCGCCGAGGTAGGCCGACACGCGCAGCTGGCGGCCGATCACCCCCGAGGTGATCAGCGGCGCCGCGCGCAGCCCGGCCAGATCGACCGGCAACCCGCACGACTTCGCATAGGCGCGCGACGCGCAGGCCACGTAGCGCACCGGGCCGAGTTCGCGCGCCACCAGGGTCTGCGGCGGCTCGGCCATGACGCGGATCGCGATGTCGACCTCCTCGCGCAACAGGTCGTCGACCCGGTTCTCGAACCGAACGTCGAGCACGATCGCAGGGTATTGCCGCTTGAAGTCGATCAGCCAGTCGCTCATCACCATCTGCCCGTAGCCGCTGGGCACGCTCAGTCGAACCCGGCCGGACAGCGTCTTGCCGAGCGTGGAGACCGATTCGCGCGCCGCCAGCAGTTCGTTCTGGATGCTGCGGCCGTGCTCGTACAGGCGCAGGCCGATCTCGGTCGGCTCGACGCGCCGCGTCGTGCGCCGCACGAGCTGCATGCCGACCGCGCGCTCGAGCTGGTTCAGGTGGTAGCTGACGTTGGCGCGGCTCATCTTGAGCTTGCGCGCGGCCTGGCTCAGGTTGCCGGCATCGAGGATGTCGACCAGCAAGGTCAGCGAGGCCAGGTCCATGGTCGATGTCAAATGAATTTGAACAGTCTGTCAATCGCTTCGGTAATTGTCAAGAATGTTGTGCTGCCAAACAATGCGCGGCATACGCACACCTGGAGACAAGCAGCATGGCCCTCGTCCCGACCGGATCCCTGGATGCGGCGAAGCCGCGCCCCCTGAGCTCACTGGGCGTCGTCGGCGGCGGCACGATGGGTGCCGGCATCGCGGTGGCGATGCTCGATGCGGGCCTGCCGGTGACGATGGTCGAGCGCGACGCCGAGAGCCTCGCGCGCGGCCGCGCGAATGTCGAGAAGGTCTACAACGCGCTGGTCGCCAAGGGCCGCCTCACCGGCGAGGCCAAATCTGCATTGATGGCGCGCTTCAACGGCGCGACCTCGTACGACGCCCTGCGCGAGGTCGACCTGGTGGTCGAGGCCGTGTTCGAGGACATGGCGGTGAAGAAGGCCGTGTTCGCCGAGCTCGACCGCGTCTGCAAGCCGGGCGCGGTGCTCGCCACCAACACCTCGTACCTCGACATCGACGAGATCGCAGCCGCCACCTCGCGCCCGCAGGACGTGCTGGGCCTGCACTTCTTCTCGCCGGCGAACATCATGAAGCTGCTGGAAATCGTCGTGCCGGCACAGGTCGGCGCCGACGTCGTCGCCACCGGCTTCGAGCTCGCCAGGCGCTGCGCCAAGGTCGCCGTGCGCGCCGGCGTCTGCGACGGGTTCATCGGCAACCGCATTCTCGCGGTCTACCGCGCGGCGGCCGACCACATGATGGAAGACGGCGCGTCGCCCTACCAGATCGACCGCGTGGTGCGCGAGTTCGGCTTTGCGATGGGGCCGTTCCAGGTGTCCGACCTCGCCGGCGGCGACATCGGCTGGGCCACGCGCAAGCGCCGCGCCGCCACCCGCGACCCGCGCGCGCGCTACGTGCAGATCGCCGATCGGCTCTGCGAGCGCGGCTGGTTCGGCCAGAAGAGCGGGCGCGGCTGGTACCGCTACGCCGAGGGCACGCGCAGCGGCAGCGAAGACCCCGAGGTGCTCGCCATCGTCGACGCCGAGCGACAGCGCGCCGGCGTGACGCCGCGCGCCTTCAGCGACGACGAGGTCGTGCGCCGCTACCTCGCCGCGATGATCAACGAAGGCGCGAACGTCGTGCACGAGCGCATCGCGCTGTGCCCGCGCGACGTGGACCTCGTCTTCCTGGCGGGCTACGGATTCCCGCGCGATCGCGGCGGGCCGATGACCTATGCCGACTCCGTCGGCCTGCCGCAGGTGCTGGCCGACATCCGCGCGTTCGCGCAGCTTGACCCGCTGTTCTGGAACCCGTCGCCGCTGCTCGTCGACCTGGTCGCGCGCGGCGCCGACTTCGCCAGCCTCAACCCGAAAGCCTGACCCCATGGACCTCGCATTCACCGCCGAAGAAGAGGCGTTTCGCACCGAGGTGCGGGCCTTCCTCGCCGCCAAGCTGCCGGCGCGCCTGGCCGACCAGGTCCGGACCGGCAAGCGCCTCACCAAGGCCGACCTGCAGGCGTGGCACGCCCTCCTCAACGCGCGCGGCTGGCTCGCCAACCACTGGCCCGAGGAACACGGCGGCCCGGGCTGGAGCGCGGTCGAGAAGTTCATCTTCGAGCACGAGTGCTGCCTGGCCGGCGCGCCGCGCATCGTGCCGTTCGGCGTCAACATGCTCGGGCCGGTGCTCATCAAGTACGGCAGCGAGGCGCAGAAGCGCCGCTGGCTGCCGCGCATCCTCGACGGCTCGGACTGGTGGTGCCAGGGCTATTCGGAGCCCGGCGCGGGGTCGGACCTCGCGTCGGTGAAGACGACGGCCGTTCGCGACGGCGATCACTACGTGGTCAACGGCCAGAAGACCTGGACCACGCTCGGCCAGCACGCGAACATGATCTTCTGCCTGGTGCGCACGTCACGCGACAGCAAGAAGCAGGAGGGCATCAGCTTCCTGCTGATCGACATGACGACACCCGGCGTGGAGCTGCGGCCGATCATCACGCTCGACGGCGAGCACGAAGTGAACGAGGTGTTCTTCACCGATGTGCGCGTGCCGGTCGACAACCTGGTGGGCGAGGAGAACCGCGGCTGGACCTGCGCCAAGTACCTGCTGACCTACGAGCGCACCAACATCGCCGGCGTCGGCTTCTCGGTGGCCGCGCTCGAGCGCCTGAAGCGCATCGCCGCGACGCAGAAGAAGCGCGGCCTGGCGCTCGCCGACGACCCCTTGTTCGCAGCGCGCCTGGCGCGCGTCGAGATCGAGCTCGAGAACATGAAGACGACCAACCTGCGCGTCATCGCGGCGGTGGCCGGCGGCGGCGTGCCCGGCGCCGAAAGCTCGATGCTGAAGATCCGCGGCACCGAGATCCGGCAGGAGCTGGCGTCGCTGACGCGGCGCGCGATGGGTCCGTACGCGCGACCTTTCATCGACGAGGCACTCGAAGCGGGCTACCGCGGCGAGCCGGTCGGGCCGGCCGACGCGGCGAGCGCGGCGGCGCAGTACTTCAACAACCGCAAGCTGTCGATCTTCGGCGGCTCCAATGAGATTCAACGCAACATCATCTCCAAGATGATCCTGGGGTTGTGAGGACGAAATGAACTTCGAACACACCGAAGACCGCCGCATGCTGGCGGACTCGCTCGGCCGCTTCATCAAGGAGCAGTACGGCTTCGAGACGCGCGACCGCATCGCCCGCTCGGCGCAGGGCTACAGCCCCGAGATGTGGCGCCAGTTCGCCGACCTCGGCATGATCGGCGCGCTCTTCAGCGAAGAACGCGGCGGCTTCGGCGGCGCGGGCTTCGACATCGCGGTGGTGTTCGAGGCGCTCGGGCGCGGCCTGGTCGTCGAACCCTTCCTCGGCAGCGCGGTGCTCGCCGGCGGTGCAATCGCCGCGGCCGGCAGCGAGGCGCAACAAGGGCTGCTGGCGGAGATCATGGCCGGCACCTGCATCGGTGCGTTCGCACACGCCGAGCCCGACGCGCACTACGAGCTCGCGCATGTGCGCACGCGTGCCGAACGCCGCGGCGACAGCTGGGTGCTCAACGGCGCGAAGGCGGTGGTGGCGCACGGCGAGAGCGCGGACCTGTTCGTCGTCTCGGCGCGCAGCGCGGGCGGGGTCGACGACGAGGCAGGCCTGTCGCTCTTCGTCGTGCCGGCCCGGACGGCCGGGCTGTCGCTGCGCGGCTACCCCAACATCGACGGCGGTCGCGCGGCCGAAGTCACGCTCGACGACGTGACGCTCGGCCCGGATGCGCTGCTCGGCGCCGAAGGAGCGGCATTCTCGGTCGTCGAGAACGTGCTCGGCACCGGCATCCTGGCGCTGTGCGCCGAGAGCCTGGGCGCGATGGACGCTGCGAAGGACGCCACGCTCGATTACCTGCGCACGCGCCAGCAGTTCGGCGTGCCGATCGGCAGCTTCCAGGCGCTGCAGCACCGAATGGCCGACCTGCTGCTCGAGAGCGAGCAGGCGCGCTCGGCGGTGATCAACGCCGCCGCCGCACTGGCCACCGAGCGGGTGACGCGCGAGCGCGCGCTGTCGGCCGCCAAGTTCACGATCGGCCGCGTCGGCACGCGGGTGGCGGAAGAATGCATCCAGCTGCACGGCGGCATCGGCATGACCTGGGAATTGCCGCTCGCCCATTACGCGAAACGGTTGGTGATGATCGATCATCAACTGGGTGACGAGGACCACCACCTCGAGCGCTACATCGCGCTTGGACGCACTGAGCTTGTCGAAGGGAGCCGATGAACACGGCGATCACCGAGCTGTTCGGCACGCGCCTGCCGATCGTCGCGGGCGGCCTGATGTGGCTCGCCAACGCCGACTATGTCGCCGCCGCGTCGCGCGCCGGCATCATCGGTTTCATCACCGCGGCGAGCTTGCCCGAGCCGGCCGCACTGCGCGCCGAGATCCGGCGTTGCCGTGAGCTCTGTGACGACGGGCCGTTCGGCGTCAACGTCTCGATGCTGCCCAAGCTGGTGCCAGGCGAGAAGACGCGCGAGGTCTTCGAGACGGTGATCGACGAGGGCGTTCGCTTCGTCGAGACCTCGGGCCGCAGCCCGGAGGAATTCATGCCGCTGCTCAAGGGCGCCGGCATCACGGTGCTGCACAAGGTGCCGGCGGTGCGCTATGCGGTGAAGGCGGCATCGATCGGCGTCGACGCGGTGGCGATCGTCGGCGCCGAGTGCGGTGGCCACCCGGGGCTGGACATGGTGGGCTCGTTCGTCAATGCGGCGTGGGCCGACAGCTGCCTCGAGATCCCGTACCTCATCGGCGGCGGTGTCGGCCACGGCTCGCAACTCGCCGCGGCGCTGGCGATGGGCGCATCGGGTGTCGTCGTCGGAACGCGCTTCGTCGTCGCCGAAGAGATCTGGGCCCACCCCGACTACAAG
>DASXQQ010000167.1:0-9376 GCA_036507085.1 Piscinibacter sp.
GTTGCCGCCGGACTCGCGCTGGATCATCACGGCGATCACGAAGTAACGCAGATCGTCGATCGGCACGCGGTCGGCCAGGCGCATCAACGCCTCGTTCTGCGGCACGCCGAAATTCGTCTCGTCGAACAGCACGCGAAACTCTTTGGCGATCGGCTCGGCCATTTCGTCACCCACCATCTTCACCGCGGTCGGGAAGGCATGGCCCGCGCGCATGGCGCGCCCCATGAGGTCCAGCGCTTCGGGGGTCTGCCGCTCGAGAAGCCGCAGGCGTTCGGTGCGCCGACGACCCAACCAGAACCACGGCAGGGCGGCAAGGAGGCCGCCGAGCACCACCGAAAAAGTCCACGGCTTGGCCAGCACGGCGGGCAACGCCGCCCCCGCGATGCCGAGCACGGCGCTGTAGAGCAGCATCTCGCCCGCACCGCGGCCGGTGCCCGAGGTCTGCAGGTAGCGCAACAGTGTCGACCCCCCGGGGAGGCCGGCCAACGCGCTGTCGTCGAGCCAGTTCCAGCGGCGAATCGCGCTGTGCCGCTCGATCGTCAGCGGCGTTTCATCGCTGGCGCCTTCGAGCGTGCGCAGCCGTGAGGCCACTCGCTTGGCCTCGGCGCTGTTCTTCGACGCCCAGACCTGATAACCCCCTTCCAGGGACAGCGCCACAGCCACGAACAGCAAGACGAGGAACAGCACATAACTCGAGTCCATGGTTCACTCCATTCGGCGCGTCGGGTCGAACAACGACTCGGGCAACGACAGCCCGCGTGACTTCAGGCGCTCGATGAAACGCGGCCGCACGCCGGTGGCCTGGAAGTAGCCCTTCACGGTGCCGTCGGTGTCCACGCCGGTCTGCCGGTAGGTGAAAACCTCCTGCATCGTGATCACATCGCCCTCCATGCCGGTGGTTTCGGCGATGCTCATCACCTTGCGGCGCCCATCGGTGAGGCGGTTGACCTGGATGATCACGCCGATGGCCGAGGCGATCTGGGCGCGCGCCACCTTGGTCGGCAGATTCGTGCTGCCCATCGCCAGCATGTTCTCCAGCCGGCCGAGCGCGTCGCGCGCCGTGTTGGCGTGGATGGTGGTCATCGAGCCCTCGTGGCCGGTGTTCATGGCCTGCAGCATGTCCATCGCCTCGGGGCCGCGCGTCTCGCCCAGGATGATGCGGTCGGGCCGCATGCGCAGCGCGTTGCGCACCAGCGAGCGCTGGGTGACTTCGCCGCGCCCTTCGATGTTGGGCGGGCGTGTCTCCAGCCGCACCACATGGGGCTGGCGCAATTGCAGCTCGGCCGCGTCTTCGATGGTCACGATGCGTTCACCCGCGTCGATGAAGCCCGACATGATGTTGAGCAGCGTGGTCTTGCCGCTGCCCGTGCCGCCGGAGATCAGCAGGTTCACCTCGGCCGTGGCCAGGGCCTGCAGCACCTGGGCCATCTCGGACGTGAAGGTCTTGAACTCGATCAGGTCGGCCATCGTCAGCGGCACCACCGAGAAGCGGCGGATGGACATCACCGGCCCGTCGAGCGCCAGCGGCGGAATGATCACGTTCACCCGCGAGCCGTCGGGCAGCCGTGCGTCGGCCATCGGGCTCGATTCATCCACCCGGCGCCCCACCCGCGAGACGATCTTGTCGATGATCTTCATCAGGTGGTCGTCGTCGGCGAAGCTCACCTCGCTCAGGCTGAGCTGGCCGCGCCGTTCCACGTACACCTGGCGTGCGCCGTTGACGAGGATGTCGGAGATGGTGGGGTCGGCCAACAGCGGCTCCAGCGGCCCCAGCCCGAGCATTTCATGCTGGATGTCGCGCACCAGGCTGCGCCGTTCGATCGCATTGACGACGACGTTTTCTTCGGTGAGCAAGCGCTCCACCAGCACGCTCAGCTCGTTGCGCAAGCGCTCGGGCGACATGCCCTCCATCGCTTCCAGGTCGAGGCGTTCCAGCAGCAACTGGTGCACGCGCGACTTCATCTGCTGATAGGCATGCGAGGCCTGCGCCGGCGTGTCGCTGCCGCGCAGCTCCATGCGGGGCGCGTCCATCGCGGGCTGGGTGGCGAGCCGTTCTCTGAGTTTCATGCTGTCCTGCCTTGCGGTTGGGATAGGTTGCCGAAGAGGCTGGCGAGCCAGGTGTCCTTCTTGCCGCTTTCGACCGGTGCGACGGATTGCGCCAACTCCAGCAGCGCCCGGGCGACCGGGTTGTTGTGCGACAGCCGGTCGATCGGGACGCCCTGGTTCACCGACGCGGTGACCCCGCTGTAGTGATTGGGAATCGTCGTGATGGCCTGCGCGCCCAGCGCCAGCTGCAGCGACTCCAGCGTGATGTCGCTGCCCTTTTGATAGCGGTTGACCAGCCAATGGATCTTCTGCGGCGGGTAGTCCAGCGAGCGGAACAGGCCGCGCAATCGCTTCGCGTCGCGCACCTGCGGCAGGCTCAGCTGCACGACGGGAAAGATGCGCGCGGCCAGGTCCAGTGCCTGCAGGCTCAACGCGTCGATCGAGCGGCCCACATCGAGCACGACGAAATCGAAGCTCTGCCGCGCCAGCTGGATGATCGCCGCCACATGCGCGGCCTTCACTTCGAGGGCCTGCGACAGTTCGTCGGGTGCGGCAAGCACGCTCAGCGTGTCGCTGACTTGCACCATGGCCGAGCGCAGTAGCTCGGCGTCGAGCCGGCCGATGTTGCGTGCCACCTCGGCCACATCGCTGGTCGCACGCTGGTCGCTGAGCATCAGAAGCGCGTCGCCGAACTGCAGATCCAGATCGAGCAGCGCCACGCTGCGAGCGTCGCGCACCGAGAGGATGTGCGCCAGATTGGCGGCCAGAACGCTTGCCCCGCTGCCTCCCTTGCAGGCCATGAAGGCCAGCACCTCACCCTGGCGAGCCGCGGCGACCGGCCGGCTCTTGCGGGCCACCCGTTGCACCGCGGCCTGCAGCGCCGCGGCATCCACCGGCGGCGGCAGCACCTCGCGCACGCCGGCCCGCATGGCCTTGACCAGGAATGCCGGAGACTGGTCCGCCGAGATGACGATGGTCTCCACGTCGGGGTGGCCCTGGTTGAGCCGGTCGATGGCGTCCAGCGCCGACAAATCCACGCCGTCGAGCACCAGCAGCACGGGGCGGCTGCCGTTGATGACGGCAGGCAGTCCCGACAGCGTGGCCGTGGCGGAATGAACGTCCAGCCCCGGGCCGCTGGCGCGCACGATCTGCGCCACCTGTTCGGCGCGCTCGGCATTGGAGGAAACGACTTTGATTTTCATAAGGACCTGACTGCTCGGGGTGGCTTGGGCTTCAGCTGCACACGGGGTTGCCTGCGCTTTGCATGAACTCTCTGGGCAGCGTGGTCTGGAACGATGGAATCGGAATCGACAGCGGCACGAAGGGGATGATCGGCACGTGGGTGTAGCCGGCCAGCGTGACCTGCACCGACTGGCACGTGGCGTCGCTGCAGCCGGCCGGAAGGTAGGCGATCGTCACGTCGGCGGGCTGCAGCGCCGGCAGCCGCTCCCGCATGCGGGTGACGATGGCGGGCTCGTTGATGTCGCACACCACCGCCATGCGCGCGCCGAGGCGGGTCGCTTCCGCGGCGGCGTTCCAGGTCCACAGCAGGCGTCCCATTTCCATGGCGCCGATCAGGATCATGAAGAACACGGCCGCGACGATGGCGAACTCCACCGCGGCGACGCCGGCCTGGCGCCGCGAGCGATCGGCACGGAGCGCGTTCACAGCTTGGCCCCCATCGTTACGCTGATGGCGTTGAAGTTCAGCGTTGCCGGCGCGACATAGGTCACGATGGAGGTGTACGTGTAGCCGACAATGCTCACCGTCACCAGATTCACGGCTCCGCTGCCGGTCGGCACCGCCGCATGCGTGCTCGGGCACGCCGTGGCGTTGCAGATGTTGACCATGCCGGTGGTCAGGCCCGGGGCCAGCGGCGCGCCCGTGCCCTGCACGTTGCCGTACACCACCAGGTTGCTGGCGTCGGCGTTGGGGTCGAGGCTGCCGGGTGGCGGCGCCGTCAGGTAGCGCACGGCGTCGCGGGCCGCCTTGTCGATGGCGTTGTAGGTGTAGATGGCTCGGCCGTACTCGGCCACGCCGAAGGTCAGGACCAGCAGCGGAATCATCGTCAGCGCGAGTTCCACGGCGGCGACGCCGCGGAGTGACTGGGGCCGGTGCATGGCGGGGCGTTTCATCGGTGGCTCCTATTGCACCAAGGCCGGCACGAGCGGGCCTGTGCTCGCGCTGTTGCCGACGCCGCCGACGCTGGCGCACGGACTGCTCGCTGCCGACGTCAGCCCGACGTACTCCAGGTAGAGCGTTTGGCTCGGCTCGGTCGTCATCGGGTGCAGCATCAGAATGCAGGCCCAGTCGAGCACGGGAATGGTCTGGGCGCTCGCGAAGGCGGCGCAGTCCACGATCGGAACCGGCACGAAGCGACGATCCGCGCCGCGTGTCGTCAGCGCCGCGGGCTGCAGCACGGTCGAGCTGGGTGGCCCGACGGTCAGGCCCGTGGTCGCGTTGCCGTCCGCCACGTCGGTGCCATAGGGGGCATGCGCGGGACGCCTGACGTTGAGCAGATCGGCCGCTGCGTTGAATTGGGACGACCAGTTGAGCGGGGTGTAGCTGTAACCCGACCGATCAGGGACCGGGGAGTTCGGTCCGGTCGACGGGACGGAAGGGTGGTAGACGCCGAATCGCGAGTTCCATGCCGTTCTCAGGCTCGAAATGGCCCCCGTTGCTCCGACCGAGGTTCCGGGCGCCACCGTGCAGGCGCCGCTGCCGAACAGCGCTGCCGACAATTCGCTCGCCCCACCTGCAGGCGGCGAAAAGTCGATCCAGTTGAAGCTGCCGGTGAGGCTGTCCGCGTTGTTGAGCCCGCCGTTGTACCACTGGCCGGGAGCCAATCCATAGGTGGGTGCGGACCCCGCCGAACACAGGCCGATCGGAATGGTGGTGCACACGTTCTGTGAGGGTGCGAGGGTGGCCGTGGCCAGCGCGCTCACGGTCTGGTCACCGAAGCCCAGCACCTGCATGAACCATGGCGTGATGCCGTTCTCGACAATCGTGCAGCGCACGTACCGCGAGGCCGATGTGGCGGCGGCCGCCGCGACCCAGGCGCCTGCGTTGAGCGACGTGCCGAACTCCACGGTCACGTCGCCGGCAGCGATGTTTGCGCCCTGGAACCCGACGCGGTTGCGTGTGGCCACCAGCTTGCCCGCGGCGTCGGCGATCGGGAACTGGCTTGTCGGGATGCTCGGCGCGCCGGTCAGTTCGAGCGATGCCGCCAAGGCGCAGGCGTCGGCCGCATTCTGCAGCTCGGTCTTGGTGACGTAGAGGCGTCCGCCGTCGAGCGCCAGCCCGGCGAAGCCGACCAGCACGGCGAGCGACAGGCCGACGATGATGGCCACCGCACCGCGCTGCTCGCGGCGAGACGACAGGGGCATGAACTGCTTCATGAGACGGCTCCGCTTCGGTTTTCGCGTTCGCGGCCGGGCTCTACTTGCCGCCCGTCGTGCCGATGGACAGCGTGGGCGGCTTGGCTTCCTTGACGGCGTAGCCGTAGGAGTCGGCGTAGCCCTTCATGGCGCCGGCCACGGCCTTGCCATCGGTCGCGGCGAGTCCGGTGTTGCGGCTCGGTGCCTGGCGGTCGATGACCTGCGTTGCACGCGCCTGGCGCGCCGCGTCACCGAAGGTGCTTTCCCAGTTCGGGGCGGTGCTGACGCAGCCGCCGAGCCAGGGCACCAGTGCGGCGAGGATCACGAGGGTCGTCTTCATGGCAGGGGCTCCTTACTTGACCTGAAAGCCGGTGGCGGGCGCGCTACCGGCGGCGGCCGGTGCCTCGGGCGGCGCTTCGGAGCGCTGCCCTTCGACCCGGCCGTGCAGGTGCAGGTCGGTGCGCGAAGGCGGCACGTAGTTGTCGGTGGGCAGCGCGTAGCCGGGCGGCAGCGGGCGGACCAGGCGCGGCGTGATCACGAACACCAGCTCCGACTTGTCGGTCTGGAACTCGGTGCTGCGAAACAGCGCGCCGATGACCGGCAGTTCACCGAGCACCGGGAAGGCCTTGATGCTGCTGGTGGCGTTGTTCTTGATCAGGCCGCCGATGGCGAAGCTCTGGCCGTCCATCAGTTGCACCGTGGTCTTGGCGCGGCGCGACGTGAAGGAGGGCAGGATCGCCAGCCCGTTGACGCCGGGCGCGGTAATGCCGACCCCTTCGCGGTTGAGTTCGGACACTTCGGACGCCACGACGAGATTGATGCGCCCGCCATCGAGCACGGTGGGGGTGAAGGCGACGGCCACGCCGAACTCCTTCTCCTCCAGCGTCGTGGTCCGTCCGCCGCTGGCGCTGCTTTCCTGTGCGACCGGAATGAAGATCTTGCCGCCCGCGAGGAAGCTGCCGCTCTGGCCGCTGATCGCCATCACGGTGGGTTCGGCGAGGATCTTCACCGCGCCGTCCTGTTTCTCGGCGTCGAGCGTGAGCGCGAAGCTGCCGCTGTTCTTGAGGGCGCTGACCACGGCGCCGCCGCCGGTGAGAAAGCTCGCCAGCAACTGGTAGGTGAAGCTGCCGTTCGTCTTGCTCGCGCTGAGGCCGACGCCCAGCTTGTCGATGAGGCTCTTGGACACCTCGGCCACCTTGACCTCGAGCATGACTTGCTGTGGAGAGCCGACGCTGAGCATGTTGACGATGCGCGGGTTGGCGCCTACCACGCTGCCGGCAGCGCCGCCGCCCGAGCCGCGCACGTAGGCGTTGGCCAGGTCCATCACCCGGGTCACCGCGCCGGCGTCGCTCACCGAGCCCGTCAGCACGATGGAATCGAAGGCCGACGCGACGCGCACGCCCTTCTCGTCGGGCAGCAATTGACCGAGCACCGTCTGCAGCGCACCGGTGTCCATGTTGACCACCACGTCGAAGGCGGTGCACAGGCCCGCCTTGTCGACCAGCACCACGTTGGTCGAGCCGATGCCCTTGCCCAGCAGATAGACCTCGGTGGGGCTGAGCAGCAGCACATCGAGTTCGGCCACGCCCGGGCGCATCTTGTCTTCGGACTGGGCGCTGCTGTCCGCGTCGCGATCGTCCTTGCCCTTGCCCTTGCTCTCGGTCGGCCGCGCGGCGCGGGTGCCCTCGGGGTTGCCCAGCAGGATGCGGGTGATCGGACTGACGGGCCGGATGACCGTGGACTTGCCCACGCTGACCTGCACCACCGGCGCGATCTCCACCCGGCCGCAGGGCGCCGCGGGATAGACCGGGGTGAGGGCGCCCACCGGCGCCGCGGCGGCCAGCTTGATGCCCGCGCCGGTCTGCGACCACCCGTCGTGGGGTGCCAGCCAGCTGGCCGCGGCCAGCGCCAGCAGGATGCGCCGAAGCGCAGGGTGCCAGGCCGGTGACGAGGGGCGGAGTTGGGTGCGCATGGGGACTCCCTTGGTTGTCATGAATGTCAGAAACACGCGTCGGACTTGACCGTGCCGCGGATCACCTCGACACAGTTCGTGCTCTTCGGGACCTCCGCGACGGGCGCCGCCACGGCCACCACGCGTGGCGCGGCGCGCTTCTTGGCCACCACCACCGGCTTCGGTGCCGGCGCGGCGGGTCGTGCGGCTTCTTCCTTGAGCAGCGTGGACTTGGTGGCGCCGTCGGTGGCGACCGGCCTGGGGTCCACCTGGTTGCGCAGCACGAGCGAGAGGGTGCCCACGCTGCGTGCGAGGTCCAGGTTCTCGGCCTGCTCGGGTGTGACTTCGAGCGTCACGGCGTTGACCACCCTGGGCTTGGTTTCGTCGCGGCTCGATTCCTGCGCGATGGCCAGCACCAGGATGCGCTCCAGCACGATCTTGCTGATGGTCTGGTCCTGGTCGCCGCGCTTGCTGCCTTCGTTCTGCGTGTTGACCATGATGTCCACGTAATTGCCCGGCAGCGTGAAGCCGGCCACACCCACCACGTCGTTCACGCGCACGGTCATGGCGCGCTTGCCGTCCGCCACCACGGCCGACAGGCCCCCCTTGGTGCCGGCCGGGGCGAGCTTGCCTTCGAGAATGGGCTCGCCGCGCGTCACCGAGGTCTTCACCACGCGGCCATCCAGCGGCGCCAGTTCGGCGAACGCGCCGGGCGGCACGCTGCCGGCGGGCCAGGTCACCAGGCGCAGCATCTCGGGCACGAGCCTGGCGCCGATTTCCACCTCCACCGCGGCCACGGCGACCTGCCCGCTGGCGCTGGCCTGCGCCAGCATCCAGCGCGATGCGAACAGCACCGCGGCGCCGCCGGCCAGCAATGCGACGAGCAGCATGAACAATCCTCGGGTGCTTTTCATGGTGTCCTCTCCATGTGAGCGGCTTCAGGCGCGCGCCGACTCGGTTGCAAAGTAGTTGTGCCACGCCCAATCAAGCGTGTCCGGCGTGAGCTCGGGCTCGCGGCCGTGGTACGCGGCGTAATCGGCCACCTGGCTGACCAGGTCGCGCGGGGTGCACGCCAGCAGGGGGCGCGCATGGTGCCGGTGGTGTTTCGCGAGCACGTCGAACGCCTCGTCGGTGTACGGCACGTCGTACTCGTCACAGACGTCGCGCAGGATCTGGCGGTAGTCGTCCACCGTCACTTCGCCGACGAAGATCTTGTAGCCGATGCGCCGCAGGAAGGCCTCGTCGGCGACTTCGGCCGGCTCCAGATTGGTGGAGAAGAACAGCAGCGTGTCGAACGGGATCTGGAACTTGGCGCCGTTGCGCAGCATCAGGTAGTCGTGGCGGTGTTCCATCGGCAGGATCCAGCGGTTGAGCAACTGGCGCGGCGTGCAGAGCTGGCGGCCCAGGTCGTCGACCAGAAACAGCCCGTTGTTGGCCTTGAAGTGCGGTGGCGCCTGGTAGTAGCCGGCGCGCGGGTCGAACACCAGGTCCAGCATCTCCAGCGTCAGCTCGCCGCCGGTGATCACGATCGGGCGCTCGCACAGCACCCAGCGTGCGTCGGCGCGGCTGCGGTTGTCGATCGTCAGATGCGGGCCATCCGTCACCGGCACCGCCCGATGGACCAGCGGATCGAACACGCGGATGATCTCCCCGCCCACCTCCACCGCATGGGGCACGGCCACGTGGCCGCTGAGCAGCCGCGCCATCTGTTCGCACAGGAAGGTCTTGCCCGCACCGGCGGGCCCGTACAGCAGGATGGCACGCAGCGAGTTCATCGCGGCGCCGAGTTGGTCGCGCACCTCGGGGCGGATCACGACACCGGCCAGGGCCTGCTGGAGCTGCCCTTGGGTCACGCCCATTGCGGCCACGCTTTGTGCGCGAACCTTTGCCGCGTAGGTTTCCAGCGGCACCGGTGCGGCGCCGCTGTAGAGATTGCGTGCCAGCGCCTCGCCCGCGCGGGCGCGACCGGCCTGCGTCAGCTCGTACAGCACGTCGCCGTCCA
>DASXQQ010000168.1:0-7900 GCA_036507085.1 Piscinibacter sp.
TACGGGCCGAGGTAGATCTCGGAGAGCTTCTCGCCCACGCCGATGATCAGCCCGCCGATGATGGCGCCCGGCACCGAGGTGAGGCCACCGAGGATCACCACCGGCAGCGCCTTCAGCGCCACCAGCGACAGCGAGAACTGCACCCCGAGCTTGGAGCCCCAGATGATGCCGGCCACCAGCGCGGCGAAGCCCGCCACCGACCAGACGATGACCCAGATGCGCGACAGCGGGATGCCGATCGATTGGGCGGCCTGGTGGTCGTCGGCCACGGCGCGCAGCGCGCGGCCGGTCGGGGTTTTCTGGAAGAACAAGCTCAGCGCGATCACCAGGCAGGCCGCGATCAGCGACGCGTACAGATCTTCCTTGTTGATCAGCACGCCGCCCTGGAAGGTTCCTTCCATCAGGAACATCGGGTCCTTGGGCATGCCGACGTCGATCTTGTAGATGTCGGAGCCGAACAGCATCTGGCCGACGCCGTCGAGTACGTAGGCGATGCCGAGCGTCGCCATCAGCAGCGTGATGCCTTCCTGGTTGACGAGCCGCCCGAGTGCGAGCTTCTCGATCAGCCAGGCCACCACCACCATCACCGCCATCGCCAGCACGAAGGCGATCAGCGTGGCGAGCGCCTTGCTCTGCAGGCCCGTCCACAGCGGAATCCATTCGGCGAAGCGCGCCATCGCGAGCGCCGCGAACAGCACCATCGCACCCTGCGCGAAATTGAACACGCCGCTGGCCTTGTAGATCAGCACGAAGCCGATCGCGATCAGCGAATAGAGCATGCCGGCCATCAAGCCGCCGAACAATGCTTCGAGAAAGAATCCCATGGCGTGCTTCCTAGTGGGTCGTGCCGAGGTAGGCCCGGATCACGTCGTCGTTGTTGCGCACCTCGTCGGGCGTGCCGTCGCCGATCTTCTTGCCGTAGTCGAGCACGACCACGCGATCGGAAATGTCCATCACCACGCCCATGTCGTGCTCGATCAGCACGATGGTGGTGCCGAACTCGTCGTTCACATCGAGGATGAAGCGGCACATGTCCTGCTTCTCCTCGACGTTCATGCCGGCCATCGGCTCGTCGAGCAACAGCACCTTGGGCTCCATCGCGAGCGCCCGCCCGAGGTCGACGCGCTTTTGCAGGCCGTAGGGCATGCGGCCCACCGGCGTCTTGCGGTAGGGCTGGATCTCGAGGAAGTCGATGATGCGTTCGACGAACTCGCGGTTCCTGATCTCTTCGCGCTCGGCCGGACCCCAGCGCAGCGCCTGCAGCAGCAGGTTGCTCTTCATGCGCAGGTTGCGCCCGGTCATGATGTTGTCGAGCACGCTCATGCCCTTGAACAGCGCGAGGTTCTGGAAGGTGCGCGCGACGCCCATCTCCGCCACCTGGCGCGAGTTCATGTGCTTGAAGGTCTGGCCGCGGAAGGTGATCGCGCCCTGCTGCGGCTGGTAGACGCCGTTGATGCAGTTGAGCATCGAGCTCTTGCCGGCGCCGTTGGGGCCGATGATGGCGCGGATCTCGTGCTCGCGCACGTTGAAGCTGATGTCGGTGAGCGCCTTCACGCCACCGAAGCTCAGCGAGATGTTGCTGACGTCGAGAACGACGTCGCCGATCTGTCGAGTGCTCATTGGAGTACCTTCGTGCTGCGCACTGCGGTATTCGCCTTGGGGCGGCCCTGCGTGCTCATGCTCACGCCGCCTTCCGGACCGCGGCGAATGTCTTCGCGTCGCCGATCTTCAAATCCGCCGCCACCATGCCGGTGCGGCCGTCTTCGAACTTCACCTGGGTCTCGATGTATTGCGAGGTCTTGCCGCCGTACAAGGCGTCGACCAGCACACCGTACTTCTCGCCGATGAAGCCGCGACGCACCTTGCTCGAGCGGGTGAGCTCGCCGTCGTCGGCGTCGAGCTCCTTGTGCAGCACGAGGAAGCGGCTCACCTGGCTGCCGCACAGCTTGTCGTCGGCGGCGAGGTCGACGTTGGCCTTCTCGACGCACTCGCGGATCAACGCGTAGACCTCGGGCTTTTGGGCGAGGTCGGTGTAGCCGGCATACGGCAGGTTCTGGCGCTCGGCCCAGTTGCCCACCGCGTTGAAGTCGATGTTGATGAAGGCGCAGACGCGGTCGCGCTTGTCGCCGAAGGCCACCGCTTCCTTGATGTAGGGGAAGAACTTGAGCTTGTTCTCGACATACTTGGGCGCGAACATCGCGCCGTCGTGCGGCCCGCCGGCCAGGCGGCCGACGTCTTTCACGCGGTCGATGATCTTCAGGTGGCCGCTCGCGTCGAGGAAGCCGGCGTCCCCGGTGCGGTACCAGCCCTCGGGGCTGAGCACTTCGTCGGTGGCGACCGCGTTCTTGTAGTAGCCCTTGAGCAGGCCGGGCGAGCGGATCAGGATCTCGCCGCTGTTCGTGACCTGCAGTTCCACGCCTTCGCAGGGCACGCCCACGGTGTCGGCGCGGACCTGGTTGTCGGGCTGCATGCAGACGAAGACTGCGGTCTCTGTCGAGCCGTAGAGCTGCTTCAGGTTGATGCCGATCGCGCGGTAGAAGGTAAACAAGTCGGGCCCGATCGCCTCGCCCGCGGTGTAGGCCACGCGCACCCGCGACAGGCCCAGCGTGTTGCGCAGCGGGCCGTAGATGCACACGTTGCCCAGCGCGTAGAGCAGGCGGTCGCCGAGGCTGACGGTCCCGCCGTCCATGCGGATCGGGCCGACGCGGCGGGCCACCGCCATGAAGCGGTCGAACAGCCAGCGCTTCAAGGTGCCGGCGTCCTCCATGCGGATCATCACTTCGGTCAGGTGGTGCTCGAACACCGACGGCGGCGCGAAGAAGTAGGTCGGCCCGATCTCCTTCATGTCGATGCGCACCGTGCTGGCCGATTCGGGGCAGTTGACCACGAAGCCGCAAACCAGCCACTGCGAATACGAGAAGATGTTCTGGCCGATCCACGCGGGCGGCAGGTAGGCCAGCACGTCTTCGTGGTTCGTCAGGTTGTCGAAGCTCGCCCCGGCGCGCGCGCGATCGGTCAGGGTGAAGTGGGTGTGGACCACGCCCTTGGGGTTGCCGGTGGTGCCCGAGGTGAAGAACATCGCGGCCACGTCGTCGGGCTGGGTGCGCTTGACCTGGTCCTCGAACCAGCCCTGCTGCTCGGTCACATAGGACAGGCCGCCTTCGATCAGCGCGTCGAGCGAGGCGAGGCCGGGCTCGCTGTAGTTGCGCAGGCCGCGCGGGTCGTCGTACCACACGCGGGCGAGCTGCGGGCACTTCTCGCGCAGCTCGAGCATCTTGTCGACCTGCTCCTGGTCCTCGACGATCGCGAACGCCACTTCGGCGTTGTTGATCGGGAACACGTATTCGGCGGCGGCCGCGTCCTGGTACAGCGGCACCGGAATCGCGCCCAGCGACTGCGCCGCGAGCATCGACGCCGACAAGCGCGGCCGGTTCGCACCGACGATGACGATGTGCTGCCCGCGCTTCAGACCGGCCTGCGCCAAACCCGCCGCGAGTTCGCGCACCAGGTGGGCGATCTGCGACCAGCTCAGCGTCTGCCAGATGCCGTATTCCTTCTCGCGCAGCGCCGGCGCATGCGGGCGCTTCGCAGCGTGTTCGAGCAAGAGCCGGGGGAAGGTCGTGGACAAAATTGTCTCCTCGCGATGGCCGCACGAAAGGGGTGCGGGCTGTCTCATTGGGGTCGCATCGTAGGGAAGAGTTTGACGCCATGTTGTCGTTGCGACGACAATCCTAGGGACACTACCTAGCGGACTTTCCCTCAAGCCGTGACTTCCGCCGTTCCACTGCTGCAGCGTGCCCGCCCCTTGAGCGAGGGCGAATTGGTCAACATTCCGTGGCTTCGCGCGCTCACGGTTGGGGAGCAGGAACTGGCGCGCAGCGGGCTGCTTGCGGCCACCGCGCAGGCGGGCGATTTCCTGTGTCGCATCGGCCGGCCGCCGACCTACTGGTTCGGCGTCATCGACGGGTTGCTGAAGATGAGCAACGACGACTCGCAGGGCCCGCAGATCACCTTCACCGGCATACCACCGGGCGCGTGGTTCGGCGAGGGCACGCTGCTCAAGCGCGAGCCGTACCGCTACAACATCCTGGCCTTGCGCCGCAGCACCGTCGCGGGCCTGCCGATGGAGACCTTCCACGAGCTGCTGGAGACGAGCATCGCGTTCAACCGTTTCGTGCTGAGTCAGCTCAACGAGCGGCTCGGCCAGTTCATCGCGGCGCGCGAGATCGACCGCTTGAACGACACCGACTCGCGCGTCGCACGCGGCTTGGCTGCGATGTTCCACCCGGTGCTCTATCCCGGTGTCGGCCAGCTGCTGCGCATCACGCAGCAGGAGCTCGGCTATGTGGTCGGGCTGTCGAGGCAGCGCGTCAACGAAGCGCTGAACGCGCTGCAGGAGCGTGGCCTGATCCGCATCGAGTACGGCGGCGTGCGCGTGCTCGACCTCGAAGGGCTGCGCACCGCGCTGTTGACGTCAGGCTGACTTCACTCGACGACGCGGTTGCGCACGCCCGCCGCCACGTGCCCCGCGGGCACATGCGCCGCGGCGTTTTCGATGTGCCCGGTCTGATCGTCGAAGAAGAAGTCGGGTTCGAACTCACGCAGAAATTCGCCCTTCGGCAGGCCGCCGAGGAACATCGCCTCGTCGACCTCGATGCGCCAGCCCATCAGCGTGCGCACCGCGCGTTCGTGAGCCGGCGCGCTGCGCGCCGTCACCAGTGCGGTGCGGATGCGCATGCCCTGCGACGGCTCGCTCTGCAATCGCTGCAGCGCTTCGAGCAGCGGCTTGAACGGCCCGGCCGCGAGCGGCGTCTGCGCCTGGTCGCGCTCGTGGGTCTGGAAGGCGTCGAGCCCGTCGCGCTGGAACACCTGCTCGGCTTCATCGGAGAACAGCACCGCATCGCCGTCGAAGGCGATGCGCACCTCGTTCGGGTGGGCGCTCGAGGCACGCGCCGAATCCGGGTAGACACGCGCCGCCGGCACGCCGGCGGCCAGGGCCGAGCGCACGTCGGCCTCGTTGGTCGAGAGGAACAGGTTCGCCGACAGCGGCCGCAGGTAGCGCCACGGCGACTGGCCGCGGGTGAAGACGCCGCGCTGGATCGGCAGGCCGTAGTGCTTGGCGGAGCGAAACACCCGCATGCCCGACACCGGATCGTTGCGCGACAGGATCACTACCTCGACCCTCGCCGCGTCGCGGTTGAAGGCGAGCAGTTTGTTGACCAGCGAAAAGGCCACCCCCGGCTTGGCCGGGCTGTCGACGCGCTCGAGCTGCAGCTGCATGTAGGCGCGGTCGTCGCTCGCCTCGAACACCTGGTTCTCCTCCTCGAAATCGAACAGCGCGCGCGAGGAAATGGCGACGACGAGTTGACCAACGAGTGAGACCGGCATGCGGCCGATGATACGGGCGCCGAGACGGCGCGACTTTCATCACACCGCCCTCGCGACGATGGGCCGGCTCAGGGAAAACTCGGGGCTGGCGAAATGGCTTCTGTCATCGCGACGACAGTGACGCGGCGGTGCCACCGATACCTTGCAACCGCGCGTTTCAGGATGGCTGCGTTGGCCACCCGGCCGCCCGTCAGGAGTCACCGCCATGTTCAACCGACCCGATCCCACGCTCGCCCAGCCCGTTGTCGAAGACCACGCCCTGTCGCGACGCCGCCTGCTCGTCAACGCGGTGGCGCTGGCCGCGGCGGCGAGCGCGTCGCGCGTGTGGGCGGAGTCGGACGATCCGATCCGCCTCGGCCAATCGGTCGCGTTGACCGGACCGCTGGCCGAACTCGGCAAGGCGATGCACACCGGCGCGAAGGTCTGCTTCGAGGCGGTCAATGCGCGCGGCGGCGTCAACGGCCGGCGTGTCGAGTTGATCGAGCGCGACGACGGCTACGACGTCAAGCGCTCGCAGGAGAACATCAAGGCCTTCCTGCGCGAGCCGAACCTGTTCGGCCTGTTCGGCGTCATGGGCACGCCGATGGTCGAGGCGACGCTGCCGCTGATCCGCAACACCGACGTGCCCTGCTTCGCGCCGCTGACCGGTGCGACGTCGGCCCGTCCGGCCGACATGCGCAACGTGTTCAACGTACGGGCGAGTTATCCCGAGGAGGCCGAGCGCCTGATCGAGCACCTGGCGACCATCGGCCTGAAGCGCATTGCGGTGGTCTACCAGAACAACTCCTTCGGCAAGGAAGTGCTGGTCGCCGCGGAAGCGGCGATGCGCCGCTATTCGCTCACCAAGGTCGCCACGGCGGCGGTGCAGAACGACGCGTCGGACGCGCCGGCGGCCGCAGCCACCATCGCCGCGGCCAACCCCGAGGCGGTGCTGATCGGCCTGGCCGGAAAGCCGACGATCAGCTTCGTCAAGAGCATCCGCGTGGCCCGCAAAGGCTTGCCGCTGTACGCGTTGTCGGTCGCGGCCAACACGCTGTCGTCGCTGGGCGACGACGCGTTCGGCATCGCGGTGTCGCAGGTCGTGCCGCTGCCGACCAACTCGGTGGTGCCGGTCGTGCGCGACTTCCTGCAGGCCTGGCAGAACGCCGGCGTCACGCTGGTGCCGTCGCACCTGGCGCTCGAGGGCTACATCAACGCGCGCGTCTTCGTCGAAGCGATGCGCCGCGCCGGGCGCAACCTCACGCGCAAGGCCTTCATCGACACCGCCTGGTCGATCAAGCGCTACGACCTGGGCGGCTTCGAGCTGAACTTCGATCAGCCCGGGCGCAACGCCTCGCGCTTCATCGAGCTGACGATGATCGGCCGCAGCGGGCGCTTCATCCGCTGATGCAGTTGCTGCGAGCGGCGTGCGATGATCGCGAGGCGTTCGACGCGCAAGCGTCGAACGCCGCCGAACCCATCGCCCATCCCATGCCCAGCGCCAGCCTGATCGAATCGCTGCGGAGTTCGCTGTGGGGCCGCGTGCTGACACCGGCCGAGTTCGACCGCGTCACCTGCGAAGCGTTCGAACGGCAGGTGCCCGCCGGTGGTTTCGTGGCCCGCATGGGCCAGCCGGTGGATCACTGGATCGGCGTCATCGAGGGGCTGCTGAAGATGTCGGTCACCTCGCCCGACGGCAAGGTGTCCACGCTGACCGGGATCCGTGTTGGCGGCTGGTTCGGCGAGGGCTCGCTGCTCAAGCGCGAGCCGCGGCGCTACGACGTGGTGGCGCTGCGCCCCTCGCGCGTGGCGCTGGTGCCGCATGCCACCTTCGAGCGCCTGCGCGCGACCAGCCTGCCGTTCAACCACCACCTGCACCACTTGATGAACGCGCGGCTGAGCCTGTTCATCGGCATGCTCGAATACGACCGCCTGCTCAGCACCGACGCGCGCGTCGCGCGCTGCCTGGCGACGCTGTTCAACACCGACCTCTATCCCGACCCGCGCCCCTACGTCGACCTGCGCCAGCACGAGATCGGCCTGCTCTGCGGCATGTCGCGCCAGCGCGCCAACGTGGCGCTGCGCACGCTGCAGAACTGCGGCCTGATCCGCGTCGAGCCGCGTGGCATCACCGTGCTCGACCTCGACGGCCTGCGCAATTTCGCCGGCGTGCCGACCTGAGTTTTTTCGCCGCGCGCATCCAATTCCCGTTCGGGCTGAGCTTGTATTTCCGATCGCCCCGAGCCTGTCGAAGGGAGCCCTGCAACCGGGCGTGCAGGCACTTCGACAGGCTCAGTGCGAACGGAAATTGGATATTGCGATGGAGAACTCTCCGCCTCTGAGTCGTCGCCGCGGCGATTCTCGCCGGCGGCCCTACTGCACGAACCCGATCCCGGTCTTGCGCGCGCCGTGCTCCGGCAGATCGCGTGGCTGGACCTGCTCGCGGTGGTCGAGCTTGGCGTTGCCGAACGCCGTCATCCAGGCCCGGCGCATCTCGCGCGGCGCCATCTCGCTCATCCGGTCGAGCACGTCG
>DASXQQ010000169.1:0-8931 GCA_036507085.1 Piscinibacter sp.
ACAAGCCGCTGCTCGAACCGCTGGGCCTGACCTACCCGCAGTACCTCGCCTTGCTGGTGCTGTGGGAGCGCGACGCGCTGACGGTGAGCGAGCTCGGCGAGCGCCTGTTTCTCGACTCCGGAACGCTCACGCCCTTGCTCAAGCGCATGGAAGCCGCCGGCTGGCTGCAGCGCGAGCGCGCGGCCGATGACGAGCGGCGTGTGATCGTGAGCCTCACCGCCGCCGGCCGCGCACTGCGCCAGCAGGCGCGCGCGGTGCCGGTTCAACTGGCCGCGGCCACCGGCTGCAGCGCGAAGGAGCTCACCGCGCTCACCCAGCGGCTGCAGCAGTTGCGCAGCCAGATGCAAGGCTGGCAGGCCGACAAGGCCGGCACCGCCGCCCACTGATTTTCCCCACCCATCCTGTTACCCAACCGAAAGGCAATCACCATGGCACTCGACAAAGTTCTCTACACCGCCCGCGCCACCTCCACCGGCGGCCGCACCGGCACCACCGAGTCGTCGGACGGCGCGATCAAGCTGGACCTGAGCACGCCCAGGGAACTGGGCGGCGCCGGCGGCGCCGGCACCAACCCCGAGCAGCTGTTCGCCGCCGGCTATTCGGCCTGCTTCATCGGCGCGATGAAGGCCGTGGCCGCGAAGCAGAAGATCGCGTTACCGGCGGATCTGTCGATCAGCGCCGATGTGGGCATCGGCCCGATCCCCGCGGGCTTCGGTATCCAGGTCGCGATGGCGATCACCGTGCCCGGCATGCCGCGCGACGCGGCCGAGGCGCTGGTGAAGGCGGCGCACCAAGTGTGCCCGTATTCGAACGCCACGCGCGGCAACATCGATGTGGCGCTGACGCTCGTCTGAGCGCCATCCCCTCTCCCTCCGGGAGAGGGTTAGGGTGAGGGCCCGCGCCGCAGAAGCCGCACCCTCACCCCCGCCCTCTCCCAAAGGGAGAGGGAGTCAAGCTCAGCGCTCGCGTCCCGCGCGCCTGAGCACCTGCGTGACCGGCTCGACCAGGTACTGCAAGGGCGTGCGTTCCTCTCCCTTGATGTACACCTCGGCCGGCATCCCCGCCTGCAGCTTCACGTCGCCGGCCTTCGCGATCGACGCAGGATCGGCCTCGATCAGGGCCACGTAGTAGGCCTGGTTGGTCGCTCGGTCGAGCGTGCGGTCGGCGGCGACATAGAACACCTTGCCCTCCACCAGCCGCGTGCTGCGGTACTTGAACGCGGTGAAGCGGATGTCGGCAGGGTGTCCTTGCTGGACCCGGCTCACGTCTTCGGTGCGGATGTGCGCCTCGACAACCAGCCGCGGATTGGTCGGCACGATGTCGGCGATCGGCTCGCGCGGCGAAACCACGGCGCCGGGGGCCGTGAACTTCAGGTTGATCACGTCGCCGGCCACCGGCGCCACGATCACCTGCCGGCTCGACGCGTCGACAGTCTTGCGCTGCTCCTGTTGGATCTCGGCGAGCTTGGCCGCACTCACCTTCAACTGATCGCTCGCCTGCTGGCGGTAGTCGCCTTCGAGCGACTTGATGCGCAGGTCGGCGTCGACCAGGCGCTGCTCGGCGCGCGACAGGTCGGCGCGCTTCTCTTCCAGCTTGACGCCGTAGTCGGCCACCGTCGCCTCCAACTGCGAGATGCGCGTGGCGGAGATGAAGCCATCGTTGAGCAGGCGGCGGTTGGTTTCGAGCTCGGCCGTCTGATGCTTCAGCGATTCGACCGCCTGCGCGATCTGTGCGCGCAGCGCGGTCGCCTCTTGCGCCACCTTGGCTTGCTGCGAGCGCAGCAGCACCGACTGGCCGACGAGCGCGTCGCGCCGCGCGCTGAACAGCGCCCGTTCCTTGGCCATCTGCTCGGCCAGCCGAGGGTCGCTGCGCGCCGCCTCGATCACGTCGGCCGGAAAGTGCACCGACGCGGCCGACATCTGCTCGGCTTCGAGCCGCGCCAAACTCGCACGCTCGACGATCACGCGGTAGTTGAGCCGGTTCAGATCGGCGTCGACCGACACGTCACCGAGCACCAGCAGCGGCTCGCCCTGCGCCACGTGCTGGCCGTCGCGCACCTTCACTTCGCGCACCGTGCCGCCTTCGGCATGCTGCACCACGCGGCGGTCCAGATCGACCTTGACGAAGGCGCTGGCCACCACGGCCGCCGACAGCGGCGCGAAGGCCATCCACGCGCCCACCGGCACGACGCCGACGAGCAGCACCGCAGCGGCCCAGCGCGCGAGCTTGCGCGCCTCGAGCAGGTGCTGCGCGAGCGGGGCATGCGGATCGACGGAGGCCATCACGGCGCTGCTCATGATGCCCTCTCCTCACGTTCGCGTAGCGCCGTGTCATGCTCGGCCGCATGTGCCGCGCGCGGCATGGCGACAACCTGCGCACCGCCGCCCGCCGGCTGCGCCGCGGGCTGGCCCTTCTGCTGCATCGCCCGCATCACCTCGGCCGCCGCACCGTAGTGCTGCGCCTTGCCGGCGTCGAGCACCAGCATCTTGTCGACATGCTGGATCAAGGTGGCGCGGTGCGTGACCACCACCACCGTGGCCTGTCCGCGCAGCGCCTTCAACGTCTCGGCCAACGCCTGTTCACCGGCGCCGTCGAGGTTGGAATTGGGCTCGTCGAGGATCACCAGCTTCGGCTCGCCATACAGCGCGCGCGCCAGGGCGATGCGCTGGCGCTGCCCGGGCGAGATGACGGCGCTCTGCGGATCGACCATCGTGTCGTAGCCCTCGGGCAGGGAGAGGATCAGCTCGTGCACGTGGGCGCGTTGCGCGGCCTGCACGACCTTGTCCGAATCCACATCGCCCAGCCGCGCAATGTTCTCGGCCACGGTGCCGGGGAACAGCTCGACGTCCTGCGGCACGTAGCCCAGCCACGGGCCCAGGTCCTCGCGCGGCCACTGCGACAGGTCGGCCTGGTCGAGCCGCACTACGCCGGCGGTCGGCTTCCACACGCCCGTCAGCAGGCGCACCAGCGTCGACTTGCCGGCCCCGCTGGCGCCGATGATGGCCAGCGACTCGCCGGCATCGAGCTGCAGTGACACGCCGGCGATCAGCAGGCGTTCGCCCTGCGGCGCGCGGAACATCAGGTTCTGCGCGAACAGTTGCCCGGCCGGCGCGGGCAGCGCCATGCGCTGCGGCTGCGCGTCGGCAGCGTTCAGCATCTCGCTCAGGCGGCGGAACGCGGCGCGGCCTTCGGCCAGGATGCGCCAGCTGCCGACGATCAACTCCACCGGCGCGAGCGCGCGGCCGAGCAGCGTGGTGGTTGCGATCATCACGCCCGCACTCGCCTCGCCGCTGATCACCAGCCAGGCGCCGAGCGCCATCATCATGACCTGCACCGCCTGCCGCACGGTGCGCGTCAGCGCCGCCATCGCGACCGTCTTGGTGGCGGTGGGCTGCTGCAAGGCCGTGACCTCGGCGTTTTTCTGCCGCCAGCGCGCGACCAGTGCGTCGGTCATGCCCAGCGTCTGCGCGACCTCGGCGTTCTGCAGCGAGGCTTCGAGGTAGCGCGTGGCGCCGGCGGCGGCCTTCTGCAACGCTTCGATCTCGCGGCGGGTGACGAAGTCGTTGATCAGTGCCAAGGCCAGCATCACCACAGCCGCCCCCGCCGCCGCCATGCCGAGCACCGGATGGGCCAGCCAGATCACCGCCACGTAGACGATCACCCACGGCGCGTCAAACAGCGCGAGCAGGCCTTGGGCGGAGAACAGCGCGCGCAGGGAGCCGACGTCGCGCAGACTCTCCGAACTGCCGCGGCCACTGCGGCGCGCCCCTTGCGCGACGACGATCTTCGTCACCGCCGGCGACAGCGATTCGGCGACGATGTTGCCGGCCACGCCCTGCAAGCGAGCGCGCAGGTAGTCGAGCGCGAGAAGCAGAGTGAGGGCAACGCCGACGCCGATCATCAACACCAGCAAGGTCTCGCCGCTCTGGCTGGCCAGCACGCGGTCGAAGACCTGCAGCATGAACAGCGCGGGGACGAGGAGGAGGAGGTTGACGAAGAAGGACAGGCCCGCGACGTGGAGCAGCGGGCGCTTGAGGAGTTGGAGGAGTGGCTTCATGGACATACCAGTGTTCGATCCATCCTACCGCCGGCCGTCACCGACCAAGCGGTAGGATTTCGCACGAACCCGCGTCGCCAACTCGCTCAGGGACCGACGGTAAAGTCAGCCGAATCCACGGTTCCGGCGACGGCAAGCTTTGCGAAGAGCTGCATGCCGTCGGCGAGCGTGGCGTTGGCGTCGTAGTACAGGTTGCCCGTAAACGTATCAAAGAGGATGTAGTTGTTGCCGTCCTGAGCTGGACCACCAGGGGTGGTGTTGGAGTTCCACGCCACGAACTCGCCCGATTCGAGCGTGCCTCCGATGGCGGTGAAGATTGTCGACGACAGTTGGATGTGGTCTTGGCCACCGGAGGGATTTGCATCGAAGTCGGTAATTGCATCGACGTTGCCCACACCCAGTGCAGTCGAGAACACGAACGTGTCATCTCCACCGCCGCCTGTAAGTGTGTCACTGCCTGTGCCGCCATTCAGGGTGTCGTTGCCACCGTCACCCGCAAGGAAGTCGATCGCGGACGAGCCAGTCGTTGTCATGCCGGTCAGTGTGTCGCCATTGCCCTGTCCTGAGATCGATGAAAAGGAGTAGCTACCGCCGAGGTCCGCCGCGATGCCGTTGAGATCGACCTTGTCGGTCCCGCCCCCGGTGTCAACCACCGCAAGCTTCAAAGTGACCGGTGTCGACACGCCTCCCTGCCCATCGGACACCGTGTAGCTGAGCGAATAAACGGTGTATGCCGCTTGTGTAGTCGTAGCAGCGTGGAAAACGGACCCAGCGCTCGGGAGCGACCCTGCCGCCACGACGACGTTCCCAGATGAATCGAGGGTCATGCCGCTGGGCAGACCACTCAGCGATAGGGCATCACCATCCGCATCGGTGTCGTTGCCCAGCAGCCACTCCTTGGGAATCAACGTGATGTTGTCGGAGATCACAATCGACTCGCCAGTCGCAACGGGAGCCACGTTCTCCACGACGTCGGTCACGTCGATCGTCACGTCCACCGTGTCGCTCAAGCCCCCGCCGTCGGCCACCGTGACCGTCAGCGTGTGGCTCTGGTCGCTTTCATAGTCCAGCGCCTTGCCGCTGGCCAGGCTGATCGCACCGGTCAGCGCATCGATCTCGAACAGGCCCGCCGCGTTGCCGCCGCTGATCGTGTAGCTCAGGTTCTCGAAGTTGTTGAGTGCATCGTTGCCGCCACCAACGTCCGGGTCGCTACCCACCACCGTGGCCAGCACCGTCGCGTCGTTCACGCTCTCCAGCGCACTCGCCGCGAAGTCGGCCGGTGCCACCGGTGCTTCGTTCACATCGGTCACGTTGATCGTGATCTGCTGCGCGTCGAACAAGCCAGTGCCATCGGAGACTTTGACTGTCAACACATATTGCTGCTGACTCTCGTAATCCAGAATGCCAGCCGCGACATTGATCTTCCCTTCGGAGTCGACCGTGAACACCCCGCCCACGTTGCCGGCGGTGATTTCGTACGCCAGGGTATTGCCGTCCAGATCGAACGCGTTGACGTCGGCAATCGCAGCCGCATCCTCCGCAACCGAGACCACGGCTGTCGCTCCAGCGTCACCCGAAGTGATGAACGGTGCATGCGGATCAATGGTCTCGCCATTGACCACGACGACCAGCCTTTCCATCATTGAGACGGTCAGCGTCGTACCGCCGCCGAAATCGAAGGTGAAGTCGCTCGCCGTGCCGTTGGAGACCTCACCGGTGTTGATGTTGGCCTTGACCGTCGCGAGGTGCTGCAGGTATTCGCGGATTTCCTGCTGGACGATCGGGCTTTCCCACTCGGACACCGTCAGTTCGAGCTTCACGGTATCGATGCCCGACCCACCCATGTACAGGTCGTTGGCGCCGGTGTTCTCGGACAAGTTGTAGATCAGCGTGTCGCTGCCCGAGCCGCCGTTGAGGCGGTCACTGCCGGAGCCGCCATCCAGTATGTCGTTGCCGGCGCCCGAGTTGATGATGTCGTTGCCGCCCCCGCCGTCGATCGTATCGGCGCTGTTCGTGCCGTTCAGGTTCTCGCCCGATTCGGTTCCGATGATGTCGCTCATTCTTGCTCCTTGCGCCCAACGTGTTGAGCTTGATCAGTGATGCAGATCAACTGGAATCAGGTCGACGACACCCCACCGAAACGGTGTCACAACGCACCCGCGGTGCGGGGCATCCAAGCCTTGTCGGGGCATGCTAACGAGAGGCCGGTGTGAAAGGACCCCCTGCTTCCGGGGGTTCCCCGCGACCCGAGGGATCGTCGGCTGATGCTTTGTGAACTGCCTCACGAATCGGAGCACGTGCAGGTCGATGCAGACCTATCGCCGCAGCGTTTCGGGCCGTCAAGACAACTCATTGCAGGAGCCACGACGCGACTGTTCGGCTTCGGTGACGCCGCGCTCGCCCACGTCGGCACCGACGGCCACATCGCGCGGTCGGTCCCTGAGCCAGAGACCTGTCCGCCGGTGCTCGCCTGCCTCCGAGCTGTCGGCTTCGCGGCGCGTCGCCCCGCGTCTGGCGTTCATCGCCAGTCAACCAAGAAGCAACCGCCCCCGGGCGGCCGCGTTGTCAGCACATCGCGGTGTGCTGCCTCAGGCGTCGGTCAGCAACTGCAGCAGCAACTCCACGCGCGCCTTCACCGGCGTGAGGTCGTCGGACGACGGCAGCGCCTCGTCGGCCGCCGACAGCACGCGCCCGTTGCGGCAGCGCGTGCTGCGCAACACGCGCACGCCGCTGGCCTGAGCCTCGAGCAACGCGGCTTCGAGCGCGTGGTGCAGCGTGCCGTTGCCGGTGGCCGCCACGACCAGCCCCTGCACGCCGCTCGCGCACAGCGCACGCACGATGGCACCATCGGCGCCGGCGTGGCTCATCACGATCTCGACGCGCGGCCACGGCGCTTCGTCGGCCGGCAATGTGGCCACGCCGAGCGCATCGCCTTGCGGCCAGTCGCGAAACAGGCGCAGCTCGCCCTCCTCGATACAGCCGATCGGGCCGGCATCGCCCGAGCTGAACGCATCGATGCGATAGGGGTGCACCTTGCGCACGTCGCGCGCGCCATGCACCTGCCCGCCGAGCACCGCGACCACGCCGCGCGCACCGGGCGCACGCGCCACGCACACCGCGTCGAGCAGGTTCTGCGGGCCATCGCTCTGCAAGGCGGTGGCGGGTCGCATCGCCGCGGTCAACACCAACGGCTTGGCCGGGGCGAGCACGCGCTGCAGGAACCACGCGGTCTCTTCGAGCGTGTCGGTGCCGTGGGTGATGACGATGCCGGCCACATCGGGCCGCGCCAGGTGGTGCGCGCAACGCAGCGCGAGCGCGCGCCAGACCTCGTGGCTCATGTCCTTGCTGTCGACCTGCGCTACCTGCTCGGCCTCCAGCGGCACGTCAGCCAGCGGCGGCACCGCACGCACCAGCAGGTTCACGCCGAGCTGCGCCGCGGTGTAGCCGACGTTGTCGGACGCATCGGCCGACGTTCCCGCGATGGTGCCGCCGGTGCCGAGCACCACGACCTTCGAAGCATTGCTTTGCATTTTTCTGGAAGCTGGATGAAAATACAGGTACTGGATGAATGTTCAGTTGAACCCGCGAAGGACCACTGTGCAAGACGCTCCCAAGCTCACCGATCGCCAGCAGCAGATTCTCGACCTGGTGCAAAGCGCCATCGAACGCACCGGCGCCCCGCCCACCCGGGCCGAGATCGCCACCGAACTGGGTTTCCGCTCGGCCAACGCGGCCGAGGAGCACCTCCAGGCATTGGCCCGCAAGGGCGTCATCGAATTGGTGGGCGGTACGTCGCGCGGCATTCGATTGAAGTCTGACACATTGCGCGCGCTCAACCAGAGCCGCGGCAAGCAATTCAGCCTGCCCTTGCCCAGCCTGGCGCAGCTCTCGCTGCCGCTGGTGGGCCGCGTGGCCGCCGGCAGCCCGATCCTCGCGCAAGAGCACATCGACCACACCTACCTCATGGAAGCCAGCATGTTTTCGCGCCGGCCCGACTACCTGCTGAAGGTGCGCGGCATGAGCATGCGCGACGCCGGCATCATGGACGGCGACCTGCTCGCGGTGCAGAAAACGAAGGAGGCCAAGAACGGCCAGATCGTCGTCGCGCGCCTCGGTGACGAGGTCACCGTGAAGCGCTTCCGCCGCACCCGCACCAGCATCGAGCTGATTCCCGAGAACCCCGACTTCAAGACCATCGTCATTCCGTTCGGCGATGTGGACTTCGAACTCGAGGGCCTGGCGGTCGGACTGATCCGCAACAACATGCTGCTGTGATGTGATGGCCCTCCCTTCGACAAGCTCAGGGCAATCGGAAATACAGGCTCAGGATGGTCGGATGAATGGAATTGCCGTGGTCATCAAGTCCCCCAAAGCGGCGAGCGCTGCCGAATGCCGCACGCTCGAGCAGTTGCCCAACATCGGCCCGTCACTTGCCGCCGACCTGCGCCTCATCGGCATCCGCGAACCGAAAGACCTGCGCGGCAAAGACGCCTTCGTCCTCTACCAGCGCCTGTGCGCCGCCACCGGGCAACGTCAAGACCCTTGCGTGCTCGACACCTTCATGGCCGCCACCGATTTCATGCGCGGCGCGCCGGCCGCGCCGTGGTGGAAGTACACGCCGCAGCGCAAGGCACTGTTCGGGCAAGTGTGAGCTGCTTTGCTAGCATCTCTCAGATGGACATGACTGAACTTGCCACCCTGTCGCTGGCTGAGCGTCTGCGGGCCATGGAGGTTCTGTGGGACAGCCTGTGCCGCGACGGCGCGACAGAGCTGAGTCCTGATTGGCATGAACCTGTCCTTCAGCAGCGACGCGAAGAGCTCCTCGGTCAGCCGACCTCGTCACTGGATGAAGTCGAGGCGCGGTTGCGCCAACG